>NZ_JAAHHU010000210.1:0-8883 GCF_010672095.1 Moorena sp. SIO3I6
TTGGCAAAAGGCTTTTCCTATACAAACTGAGCGAGAACGTGGGACGTCAAGTTTTTTGATCACACTAATCATATCAAGTTACTTTTGTCAAGTTTTTTGTAAAGAAATATGTTTATAAAGCATAGGTCTAAAGACCGGGGAGTGTCAAAGCCTGCTTGCTTGGCTAAGGCCTGAGGGAGTAACCCAAGCCAACTTTTTTGATCAAGTTGATCAAGCCCTAGAATTGCTGATCTGGGGGGGGAACGGTAAACCCAACAGCCCTGGTGGTGGTCGAGGTAAGGGAGAGGAGAAACTCTCCCTTTTTCCCTCTGCCACTAGAACAAGCATTATTCTGGCCTTCCCATGACCAGGGAAATGTTTACCCTAGCTGAGTTAGGTAGAATTAGGGATTATATTGGGTTAATTATCCCAACAAGGCTTTGGCTTTAGCGACTACATTCTCAACCGTGTAACCAAACTTCGCCATAGCGACGCCACCGGGAGCAGAAACACCAAAGCGATCAATGCTAATCATATCACCCTCGCTACCCAAGTAACGGCACCAACCAAAGCTGACACCAGCTTCGACCGCGAGGCGCTTGGTAACTGCTTTGGGCAAGACGGATTCCCGATAGGCTTCATCCTGGGCTTCAAAAAGTTCCCAGCTTGGCATGGAGACAACACGGACTTTCTTCCCTTCCTCTCGCAACTGCTCAGCCCCTTGGACACACAGTGACACTTCGCTACCAGTACCAATCAGGATAATGTCAGGAGTGCCATCGCTGTCAGAGAGGACGTAAGCCCCTTTGGTCGCGGCTTCAATGGAACTACCAGCTAGGTTAGGTAAACCTTGTCGGGTAAAGGCGAGGAGAGTTGGAGCATTACGACGCTCAATAGCTACCTTATAAGCCCCAGAGGTTTCGTTGCCATCAGCAGGTCGAAGGACTACCAGATTTGGTATAGTCCTTAGGGAAGCAATGGTTTCAACCGGTTGGTGTGTCGGACCATCTTCACCTAAGGCTACCGAGTCGTGGGTCATTACCCAAATTACCCCAGCTTCTGATAGAGCCGACAGGCGAATTGCTGCCCGCATATAGTCGGTGAAAATCAGGAAGGTGGCTCCATAGGGAATCAAGCCAGAGTTGTGAAGGGCAATGCCATTGCAAATCGCTCCCATACCATGTTCCCGGACGCCAAAGCGTAGGTTCCGGTTTTCATATTGCCCTTTCTGGAAATCCCCAGATATGTTCAATAAAGTGAGATTGGAGGGAGCGAGGTCAGCGGAACCACCAATCAATTGAGGCAGTACGGGAGCAAGTGCATTGAGAGTGGCTTGAGAATGTTTACGGGTTGCTACTCCCTTGTCTTCCGGCGTGTAGGTGGGAAGGGCTTTTTCCCATCCTTCCGGGAGTTGGCCACTGGTAATTTGCTCAAATTCTGCTGCTTGTTCAGGATACTTTGCTTTGTAATCTTCTAGGGTTTGATTCCAGGCAGCTTCCGCTTCCGTACCGCGTTCCACTGCTTTGCGGAAATGATTGAGAGCATCATCTGGAACTACAAAGGGTTCATATTCCCATCCCAGGTGTTTGCGAGTGGCCTCCACTTCATCCCCACCTAAAGCTGCACCATGGACAGCATGTGAATTGGCTTTGTTAGGAGAACCATAGCCAATGGTGGTGGTTACCTTAATCAAAGACGGCTTATCTGTTACGGCTTTGGCTGCTGCTATGGCATCATTGATAGCTTCGAGGTCAGTGTTACCACTCTCTACATGTTTGACGTGCCAGCCATAGGCTTCAAAGCGCTTACCCACATCTTCAGTAAAGGCTAAGTCAGTAGAGCCGTCGATGGAAATATGGTTGTCATCGTAGAGGGCGATGAGTTTACCAAGTCCTAGGTGACCCGCTAAAGAACAGGCTTCACCAGACACCCCTTCCATGTTGCAACCATCACCAAGGATGACGTAGGTGTAATGATCGACAATCGTAGCATCCGGTTTGTTGAACCTAGCAGCTAAGTGAGCTTCTGCCATTGCCAAACCCACACCATTGGCAATTCCCTGTCCCAATGGACCAGTAGTTACTTCAACCCCATCGGTTTCAAAGTTTTCTGGGTGTCCAGGTGTGACCGATTCCCACTGGCGGAACTGCTGAAGATCGTCTATGGTTACACCATCATAGCCAGTTAGGTAAAGTAAGGCGTATTGCAACATACAGCCATGACCAGCCGACAAGACGAAGCGATCGCGGTTGAACCAATTGGGATTTTTGGGGTTATACCGCATAAAACGGTCCCAAAGCACGAATGCCATAGGAGCCGCCCCCATGGGCAGCCCAGGATGACCAGACTTGGCCTTTTCTACAGCATCAATCGCCAAGAAGCGGATGGAATTGATGCAAAGTTCTTCGAGAGACTGGGTTGCAACGGCCATAATTTCTGTTTAATGGATATGTGTGTACTATGGTCTAACAAGAATTTGTCTGAGTTCAAACAAGGGTGGCTCTCGGTTGACCCAAAGGTACTTTCTCATAATCCCATTACCGGGATCAATCAGCAAGAGATAGGGATTGGCTCAGCATGAAGGATGTTCGCCGGATAGCTTCCCTTGTAGGGTAGGATGAAGCATCAAGGATGAAAACAATCCATAAAGCCTGGGAATATGGGTTACTCAGTAACTATCATTAACTAGTAGTTGGAACTAGTAGTTTTTTCCTTGACCTACCTTCACCCAATGCCCACCATAAGCTCAAGGCTACCCTTTTGGTTCTCCTACGGAGTAAGCCGTTAACGGTTCAAACTTTATTCCCACTTTCCCGGTATTTTTTGAAGGCTAGGGTTACATTATGACCGCCGAACCCAAAGGAATTGGATAGCACTACTTCTACCATCTGCTGGCGACTATAATTGGGTACGTAATCCAAATCACATTCAGGGTCTGGGTTGTTCAAATTTATCGTTGGTGGAATCTGGTCATGGGCAATTGCCATCACTGAAGCCACTGCTTCAATGCCACCAGACCCTCCCAACAAATGACCTGTCATGGATTTGGTGGAGCTAATTGCTACTTTATAGGCATGGTCTCCTAAAGCTTTTTTAATCGCTGCTGTTTCAGTTTTATCATTGGCAACTGTACTAGTCCCGTGGGCATTGATGTAGCTAACCTGTTCGGCCGTCAAACCAGCATCCTTCATCGTCAGTGCTATAGCCCTGGCTGCTCCTTCGCCACCTGGTACAGGGGATGTGATGTGATGGGCATCACAGGTCATGGCATAGCCAACGATTTCGGCATAAATTTTTGCTCCACGACTGAGGGCGTGTTCTAGTTCCTCTAGGATCAGAATCCCAGAACCTTCTCCCATCACGAAGCCATTGCGAGCGATATCAAAAGGACAGCAAGCTGACTCAGGAGTATCGTTACGAGTAGATAAAGCTCGTGCTGATGCAAAACCCGCCATTGCTAGGGGAGTCACCGCCGCTTCAGCACCGCCACAAATCATGGCTTGGGCATAGCCTCGCTGGATTAAGCGAAACGCATCACCTACGGCATTAGACCCTGCGGCACAAGCAGTAACTGGGCAACTATTGGGTCCCTTCGCTCCCGTATGAATTCCTGTCTGACCAGCTGCCATGTTAGCAATCATCATCGGGATCATAAAAGGACTACAGCGGTCAGGTCCACGTTTAATAAGAACTGTTTCCTGGTCTTCCAGTACCTTGAGACCACCGATACCAGTGCCAATCATTACACCGACCTGTTCTGCGTTCAGGTCATTGATCTCAAACTGGGCATCAGCTAATGCTTGCTTACTGGCAGAAACCGCCAATTGAGCAAAGCGGTCCATACGCTTTGCTTCCTTACTCTTCATGTAGTCATGGGGATCAAAGCCCTTTACCTCGCCAGCAATACGACAAGCGTGCTTGGAGGCATCAAATAAGGAAATTAAACCAATACCATTGCGTCCGTTTAACAACCCTCCCCAGTACTCAGCCACCGTGTTGCCTATTGGCGTAATTGCACCGAGACCTGTAACAACGACCCGTTTTTTATCAAAGTTTGTCATCATGCCATTAAAACTAGGCTTATCGACCGTGAACGCAGAACTTGCGGTAATAAATCAGGCTGATTAAGCTGGAGTTTCTGCTCCTGCTCCTGCTTTTTCCCCAATGTAATCCACAGCCTTTTGAACAGTGTCGATCTTTTCCGCCGCTTCATCAGGGATTTCGATGTCGAAAGCTTCTTCTAACGCCATCACCAGTTCAACTGTGTCTAGGGAGTCAGCGCCCAGATCGTTGGCAAAGTTGGCTTCTGGGGTAACCTCGCTCGCCTCAACGTCCAACTGTTCTGAAACGATTCCCTGAACTTTCTCGAAAATGTCGCTCATATAAATATTCCTCAGCCTTTTTAGCTAGAACCTCTCAAGTACTACTTACTGATTTTATGGGTTTTCTGATCTTATCCGAAAGAGGTCTCATCTTGTAGGTAGGTAATAAGGCTTCAGAGCCTGACCCCACTTCCCTTAATCCTCGGCTTTGGTGCCTTTGTCCCCCGTGTCATCTATATTAATTTGCTCAAGACCCCAGAACTGCTTAGTTTCCACAACATTTGATGGTAACCCAAGAGACATCCTTAGGAATTGTACACCAAACCTCAAAAAACCGCTCCTTTTCTCCTCACATGACCGTTGCCTTCCGAGACTTGACCCAGCCAAACTTTAGAGCTTCATGGACATAATTTCAACATCGTCCCTTGGAATTTGAGTTTCTGGCATCCGAGCTAACCCTGTTAATTCACGATGGTCGCTCTTGGAAATTATAAGTTTTTTTGTATTTTTGTCAAGCTAATCAAACAAAACTTTACAAAAAGCCGTGATTAGCGGGAAGCTGATTTATCAAGCCTTCCTTTGGGTTTGACGGAGTTGCGATCGCAGCCATCGCGCCGACAGTATCGGTATGAATACTGAATACATAATTATACCAATTCTTACAATTATTACTGCTCACACGACTACACATTCATTGGATCTGACTATCTGACCATCTGACCATCTGCATCTGTAGTCCTACTTTGAAGAATTGGTACTATATCATTTCAGGATAATTACCCTTAATAAAAATCTCCCCTATCTCCCCATCTTCCCCTCCTGGGAGGGGTTAGGGGTGGGTTCCCATCTCCCCATCTCCCCATCTTCCCCTCCTGGGAGGGGTTAGGGGTGGGTTCCCACCCTCCCCACCCTTCCAACGCTCTCCTTAATTATGGGTATTCAAGCAGAGTTGATATTAGTTGATGGGCTAACTAACCAATCCCTACTAAAAGGGCAGCAGTAAAAAATTTTTGTTTGATCAAGATGAGCTTTTCAAAATACACGACTTCGGTGAAATTCCTCGTAAGATCAGTTTTGGAATGAGTTAGCTCAGTTAGCTCAATTATGTATTTACACGGTTGTCGTGCTAGGTCAAGTTGATCCTAAAATTGATGTAATCACTTAACAAGGAAAGTCTCATGAATTCAAGTATTATTTTTTGGTTATTCAGCTGGTTTTTATTGGCAATTTATGATTATCCAACCAAAAACAATACTATCAAAGATAGCCATCAAATCCAAAATTTATTAATTTATTGTTTTTTTTTATTTTCAATAACTATGAAGCCATTGAACAAGATCTAAATTTGGCTAATGATAAAATCAAGTGGCTGGACTATGAACTTAAAGAAAGTCATCAGCAAATCATCGGGATAATCAATAAGTTTATTGTAGTTAATAACTCCTTAAGGAGGTTGCATAAAAAAAATGTCTCACTCCAAGAGAGGGTTGAACAGCTGGAGCTGGAAAAGCAGGCTTTTCTTGAAGAGCTTGATGGGGGAGTAGAAACTTCAAATTGGGATTATCAAGCCTGGGAGTTGATGGTACAGAAAACCAAAGGAATAATTGTGGAGCTAAACCAAGTCAAGACGGAAGTTAAATCACTCCTAAGACAAAACAAACAATTGGCATGGGATAAAGCATGCTTAGAAAAGCAACTTGAATTGGAGAGGGCTGAAAATCAATGCCTGACTATGGAAAAACAACAACTAAAGCAGCAAAAAAGTATCTTGGCAGGGAAACTGAGACAGAAGCATCTTGAAACTCAATCCCTACTCACTGAAATCGAAGCACTAAAGATGTAAAAACCAAGATGTGTTGATGATAAATTTTGATCACTCTACAAGCTTAAAGCAGGACAGTGACGGTCATGAGTAATATCGTGTCCGGTTGACTACTTATCATTCTGGGGTTTTAGTTAATTGAAAATTGAAAATTGAAAATGGTCAATCAACAATTAACAATTAACAATTAACAATTAACAATTAACAATTCATGGGCATAGGATCAACCATTTTATAAGTGATTAACCGGACTTAATCTTACCACTTACTAATTTCTAATTATTGACTCTACCAGGTTAAGTTAGTAGCCGAATAGTACCACAACACATTTGATAGTTAAGTGACCCTTGAGCATACACAGAAAAACCAGGCAATAGCCAAGACAAAATACACAATGGTGATGGGTATAGGTGATGGGTATAATTTATTCAAGTCATTAGTAACCCGTCAGTGGGGCTAGCCCCAAGGGTACCAGAATAAACTAAACCCCGCTGTGTGTCCAGAGTCAAAATTGCCCCATCCCGAATCAATTGGGTCGCATTCTTTACCCCCACAATTACTGGCACACCCAAGCGTAAGCCAATCACTGCTGCATGGCTAGTTATACTATCTTCCTCAGTGATAATTCCTGCTGCCTTGCGAATAACTTCCACAAATTTGGCATTGGTGGAAGGAGCGACTAGGATTTCTCCGTGGTTGAAGTTAGGTAGATCACCATCAGTGTCAGCCACCCGAGCAACACCACTTACTGATCCCTGACCAATACCAACTCCCTGACCCAAAACTGCTTTGACTAACTCTACTTTAATTAAGTCTGTTGACCCAGCCACACCTTGGATTGTCCCCGCCGTCATGACCACCAAATCTCTTTCTGTTAGAAGCTGTTTTTCCTGAGCCACGCTGATTGCGGCTTGGAAGGTCTGACCAGTTGAGGGTAAATCCAGGACTAACAAAGGTCTGACCCCCCAAACTAGCTGGAGTTGTCGAGCCACATCTACATGGGGTGTTACTGCTAATATCGGAGTCTGGGGTCGGAATTTAGAAACATTCCGCGCTGTAGCACCGGTTTTGGTCAGAGTCATGATGGCTGCTGCATCTAACTGCTCCGCAATGTGACCAACTGCCTGGGATATAGCATTGGGAATGGAACGGCTGGTGTCACGAGCATTACCGATAATCTGTTCTTGCTCAATGCGCACCGCAACCGTGCCCATGGTCTTTACAGCTTCTACTGGGTATTTACCAACCGCTGTTTCATTAGAGAGCATGACTGCATCAGTGCCATCAAGGATAGCATTAGCTACGTCAGAAACCTCTGCACGAGTTGGTCGGGGTGAGTGAACCATACTGTCCAACATTTGAGTGGCAGTGATGACTGGGATTCCCCGTCGATTGGCTGAGGCAATCAGTCGCTTTTGTAAGATTGGTACATCCTCTGCTGGCAGTTCTACCCCTAAGTCACCCCGAGCAACCATCACCCCATCGCACAGGGAGATAATTGCCTCCATTTGCTCAATGGCTTCATGCTTTTCAATTTTGGCCACGACGGGTACCTGCTTGCCAGCACTGTTAATCAGTTCTTTGATTTCTAATATGTCCTGAGGATTACGAACAAAGGAGAGTGCTACCCAATCCACACCTTGATCCAAACCAAACATTAAATCTCGTCGGTCTTTATCGGTTAGAGCTTTGATGGATAGATAGACACCAGGGAAGTTAACACCCTTGTTATTTGAGAGGGGTCCACCGACGGTAACGGTACAGTGCAAGGCTCGTTGCTCTCGGTCTACCTCATCTACCCGCATCTCAACTTTGCCATCGTCTAATAGGATGGTGGCTCCCGCAGGCACTTCGTCCGCTAGGGGTTCGTAGGTAACTGAACTGATTTCCTGTTTACCAACCATGGATTTGCTGGTTAAGGTGAAGCGATCGCCATTGTTGACAACAATGGAACCGTTTTCAAACCGCCCCAAGCGAATTTTCGGTCCTTGCAAGTCTTGCAGGATTGCTACAGGCTGATTGAGTTCAAAGGCCGTCTGGCGAATCAGGCGAATATTGCGCTGATGGTCTTCGTGGGTGCCATGGGAAAAGTTAAGTCGTAAAGTGGTGGCACCAGCTTGAATTAGTGCCTTGAGAACATCTGGGCTATTGCTCGCAGGGCCAATTGTGGCAACAATCTTTGTCCGACGTAGGGAATTTGGCGATTGCATAAACGTGAAAGGGATTAGGTTGGTTTCCCGAAGAACACCTTAGCATGGCACATTACTGTTTTTTGTCTGATATTAAGTTTTCCTAAATATCTTTACAAAGACTTGTTATGAGTCATTAGTTATTAGTACCAAGCCAGGTTTAATAAGATTCGGTAAACATTCCCCAATCTACACTAAGTCCGGTTAGTGGGGGATGAATTTCCAGGCAAAAAATTTTTGTCGTAATCGAGTCGTAATCAATAAGATAGTATTGCAGGGTAAGCGCAAGAAAAATTGAGCCAAAATGTGATATGGAGCAAGGATTATGACAATAATAAGCCTTAATTCTCAGGACTATTGCATATTTATATCAATATTGTTGAGAATAATGCGGCCTTATTGATTCTTGCGTTTACCCTGGATAGTATTGGAAGAATTAGACTTAGAGCTGATTTGTAAACAAAAGCTTAAGAAGCTAATCGGCGAGTCATTAAACGAATGAGCGAGCCTCCCGATCATCGCTTCGCGCTTTGGTCGTGTACAACTCATAATCTTTACTCAAACGCCGAAA
>NZ_JAAHHU010000211.1:0-8848 GCF_010672095.1 Moorena sp. SIO3I6
AAGTCTTAGCATCTAACGACCAACCAACATCCATGAGTCAAACCGAACAAATCCTATCCCAGTTACCTGGTGATGTTCTCGGACGCCTGCGCAGTGCTGACAAAGTCTGGAAAGCCTTACGAGATGGCACAACTCCAATCCCAGAGGTGATTACAGAAACCGAAGAGGGATTAGGCACCCTAGACTTGGATGTAGTAATCTGTGGCGGTACCTTGGGAATTCTGATTGGTGCTGCTCTACAACAGCGAGGCTGGCGAGTTGCCGTAGTTGAACGGGGGGTTTTGCGCGGTAGAGACCAAGAGTGGAATATCTCTCGCCAAGAACTGGAGGTATTCCTGGAACTTGACTTACTCTCAACGGCGGAATTAGAGAATGCGATCGCATCCGAGTATAACCCAGCTCGGATCAGTTTCTTCCAGGGTCCTGATTTCTTGGTAAACGATGTACTCAACATTGGTGTTGACCCAGTCTTTCTGCTCGATACCCTCAAAGCCAAATTTTTAGCTGCTGGCGGTAAGCTCTTTGAAAAGACATCCTTTACAAAAGCAACTATTCATCCCGATGGCGTCTCAATCGGCTTGAAAGTTAACCAGTTGGAGGTTGACCCTTTGGAGGTTGAAAGGTTGAAGGTTGAAAGGTTGAAGGTTGACCCGTTGGAGGTTGAAAGGTTGAAGGTTGACCCGTTGGAGGTTGAAAGGTTGAAGGTTGACCCGTTGGAGGTTGAAAGGTTGAAGGTTGAAAGGTTGAAGGTTGAAAGGTTGAAGGTTGAAAGTTCTAACTTGGAACCTTCAACCGATACTAACTTGGAACCTTCAACCGATACTAACCTCGAACCTTCAACCAACACTAACCTTCAACCTTCAACCAACACTAACCTCCAACCTTCAACCAACACTAACCTCCAACCTTCAACCGATACTAACCTTCAACCTTCAACCAACACTAACCTCCAACCTTCAACCGATACTAACCTTCAACCTGTAACCGAACTTAAGGCTCGCTTACTGATAGATGCCATGGGACATTTTTCCCCAATTGTTAAGCAAGTCAGGCAAGGTCAGAAACCAGAAGGAGTTTGTTTAGTGGTTGGTAGCTGTGCTCAAGGCTATCCTAAAAATGACATGGGGGATTTAATTGTATCCTTCACTCCTATCCAAAATCAATGTCAATATTTCTGGGAAGCATTTCCAGCCCGGGATGGTAGAACAACCTATTTATTTACCTACTTAGATGCTAATCCAGAACGTCCTAGTTTAGAATTTTTATGTGACGAATACTTCCGTCTGTTACCAGAATACCAGGGAGTAGACTTATCCCAACTTGACTTTAAACGAGTACTATTTGGCTTTTTTCCTTCCTATCAAAAAAGTCCCCTAAGAATGCCTTGGAATCGGATTTTACCGATAGGGGATAGCAGTGGTGGGCAATCACCAGTTAGTTTTGGTGGATTTGGTTCCATGGTCAGACATTTAAAGCGTCTAAGTAACGGTATTCATGAAGCCTTAGATTATGATTTGCTAGACCGCAATGCCTTAGCCCAACTACAACCTTATCAGCCTAATATTGGTGTAACCTGGATGTTTCAACGAACAATGAGTGTTGGCATCAAGCAACAATTAGCACCAAATCAAATTAATCAATTACTCACTGGCGTATTCCAAGCCATGGCAAACCTGGGAGATGATGTGCTTAAGCCCTTCCTCCAAGATGTCGTGAAGTTTTCAGGATTATCTAAAACCCTATTTGTGACATCATTAACTAAGCCCGGATTAGTGGTGCCAGTGATTCCTCAAGTAGGATTAACCATGCTATTGGATTGGATGGTTCATTATAGTAATTTAGCCCTTTACAGTAGTTTGTATCCAGCAGGTAAATTACTCAGTGGCATGTTGACTACTTTGCCACCGAAACCAAGATATTATTACCACCGTTGGCTGGAAGCATGGCGCTATGGGTCTGGGGGTGATTATTAATTTAGGCAATAGGCAATAGGCAATAGTTGGGTAGGGTGCGTTAGGGACGGGCTCGCCGTGATTGTCACGGTCGCCAGGGTTGGGATAGCCCGTCCCGTAACGCACCACCGGCTCAAACCCCTTGAACAAGATGCACCGAGCCAGTTGGGTAGGGTGCGTTAGGGACGGAAAGCCTCTGATTTTATCAGTAGCCAGGGTTGGGATAGCCCGTCCCGTAACGCACCACCGGCTCAAACCCCTTGAATAAGATGCACCCAGCCGGGATTGATGATCGTGATCTTTTTGGCATCATGGAAGTAACTCCTATTTAGGTGGGAGGAAAACCGCGCTGATTTTGATTAAAGCTGTTACCAGCGCGGTTATTAGTATCGGTCTTTACCTTCTATAGTATAGATAACTCCTGGTAAAAATGCAAGGGATAATTAAAAGTTTTTACATTTATTTACAAATATTAGTTTTTGCGATTTATGGACTCACTTATGTGTAATTTATTTTATTTTTTTGAGTTAGCTGTGTTAATGAGCAACACCTTAACCAAAATCCCCAATGCCCCTTTGTTTTTTTTGTGTAGGGTTAGATGTAAACCTAGGATATCTTTTTTGATTAGACAATAAAACTGAGAATCTCTTTCTCCTCTTGCCTGTTGCCTGTTGCCTGTTGCCTGTTGCCTCTTGGCCTTTGGGAGTATGTTCACAACCCAGATACAACGCGCTTATTACTTCCAGCACTCTAATTTTAGATTCCTGACTTCATTCATTTTTCGATAATCTCTATCTTCTGAAACAATAATTAAATTATGTTGTATGGCTGTGCAAGCTATCCATAAATCGTTGATACGTACTCCGGCATCCTCTATTTATTCCCTAACTCGGTTGACATAGTCCAAACACTCTTGAAAATCATCTCCAGCCCAAGTTGGTGAAGTTTTTAGCCAATCTAAGAGGTTTGTGACTGGATACTTTTGATGAGATAGTTGATAATTGTCAATCTGCCACAAAATTACCCTTGCCGTATTTCTGATATCCATAAGATAGTTTTTGGCTGCGTCTGGAAGCTCATTTTGTTCAGATGCCAAGGCAGAAGCTTGCAAAATTGCCATTAATCTACGTTTAATACGTTCTAGATAGTCCTTGGAGAAGTCAAAGATATGTTTTTCCAAAACTGTTGATAATCTAGACAGTCCTGTGTAAAGACTACTGAATTTATTAACAGTATCGATTTCAAGTGCTCGTTCAAAAGCCTGCTGTGCTTGATCTAATTTACCCTGTTGTTGGAGCACTTCTCCTAAATGGTTCAATCCCATAGCAAGTAATGATTGATTATTGAGGGCTTCAGCGATCGCAATTTCTCGTTCAAAAGCCTGCTGTGCTTGATCTAATTTACCCTGTTGTTGGAGTAATTTTCCTAAACGATTCCACCCCATAGCAAGTAATGATTGATTATTGAGGGTTTGGGCAGTCGCGATTTGACCATTTAGTTCAAATTCATCTCCCAGAGCTGCTATTAAAGGCTGACCCTTGTGTTCTGATCCAATTCGACCCAAATCCTCTACAAAATTCATTCTTTCGATAATTTGCTTGAATTCAGCATAAAATCCTTCTTGATTAGATTGCTCCATATTTTTCAATTTTGCCTCGCTTATTGCTAAATATTCGATAATCAAGTGCTCGTTATTTAGAACTAATTTAGTTAATTCTTCTTCTGGTAAGATTAGCATTAGTTAAACTACTTTTAATAAGATAATACAAGTTTAGTATAGCATTTACCTGCTCCCTACTCCCTACTCCCTACTCCCTAAATAAATCCACCTCACCCAATTGAAAAATACTATAATAAACAAAGACTATCAGTAATCTCCTTCAACTATGGAACCATTAGCTGCTGCCGTTGTCGCTATTGCTACTGTGCTCGCCACTAAAGCCCTAGAAAAAACTGGGGAAAATGTCGGGCAAGTTGTTTGGGACCAGACTAACCAGTTTCTGGAATCCCTGAAAAACCAGTATCCAGATACGGTAATGGCGATCGAGCAAGCCCCAGGGCAACCTCTCGATTATGCCAAGGTGGTATTGGAGGTAGAAGCAGCAGCCAAGCAAAATCCCGAAGTTGCCCAAGCCATCGAGGGTTTGGTGACTACTGTTGATGCTGAAGCTTTGCCTAACTTAGAGAAAATTCTTCAAGAGATTACCAAAGCCTTGGAATCCCACCAGGCTACTAGTGAGACTTACAACAATGAAAACGTGAAAAACTTTGCCAAAAGGAATATTCTTAATCAAGAGAATACTAATTTTGGAGAGAAACAAACTAATATTGGAAATATTGGAGAAAAGCAAACTATTCAAGGGGACCAACATAATACATTTTGACTGCAGTCGCCTGGGAGGCAGGTTAAACAAACTCGACCAAATCAAGCACCCCCAGTACCTCCGTATTATGTCAAACGCCCGGAAGTAAGCCAACCACTAAAACAAAAGCTTTTATCGGAAGAAACCGCTAGAGCTGGCACTTTAGTGGTTAGTGCCATCTATGGCTTGGGAGGAATTGGAAAATCTACCATTACTGCCGCCTTAGCCCATGACGAGGAAGTTCAATCCCATTTTACCGATGGGATTTTTTGGGCAACCTTAGGTCAGGAACCTGATATCTTATCCTTTCTAAGTACGTGGATACAGGCATTAGGAGATTATGACTTTAAACCGATTAATATTGATAGCGCTTCGTTACAATTAAGAACATTATTATCCGATAAACAAGCCTTGCTAGTCGTCGATGATGTTTGGCATCCTGAGCATGTTGAACCCTTTCGAGTGGCTGGGGGTGGCTGTCGGGTTTTAGTGACGACAAGAGAAGCCCCGGTTAACGGTGCGATTCGCTATGATTTGGACGTGATGACTCTAAATCAATCCTTGGAGTTATTAACCGGTTGTTTCAACAACGAGTTAACTAATCAAGAACTCGATTATGCTAAAACCTTAGCCAAAACTGTGGGCTACTTACCCCTAGGATTAGAATTAGCGGCTGCCCAAGTTAGGGATGGCATCTCTTGGGAAGAGTTACTGGATGAGTTACAAGCTGAAATTGCTGATTTAGAAGCCTTGGATCGATGGGAAGCAGAGGAAGAACCAAATGACGCCAAGCGCAAAAACTACAGTCTAGTGGCTTCCTTTAATCTCAGTTTAAAGCGATTATCTGCCGAGAGATTGCAAAAATTTGCTTGGTTAGGGGTCCTGCCGGAGGATGTCACGATTACTGAAACCATGGCGACTACCTTATGGAACTGTAATTCATTTAAAGCCAAAAAGACCTTAAGATACTTACGACAAAAAGCGTTATTACTACCAGGAGTCCCTAGTACCGAAAAAACTAACTATCGCCTCCATGACCTGTTACATGATTTAGCCCGTAATCTGCTGCAACCAGAGCTAGGATTATCCATTATAGAAGCTCATCAGCAATTATTAGAACGTTATCAAACCAAGACCAAAAACGGATTATGGTATACCTTACCCGATGATGATTATATCTATAGCCACTTAACCTGGCACCTAGAGAAAGCCCAAAAGATAGATGACATTCATCAACTCCTGAAAGAAGAAACTGCAGAAGGAGATAACGGTTGGTATTCCCAGTGTGATCAACAGGGAAAAACTGCTAATTTTATCAAGGATGTATCGAGAGCTTGGGCAATAGCAGCAGACAATTTTACAGAAAATCCCACGAAATCCATTAGTTTACAATGTCGTTATGCTCTGATTACGACATCCCTCAACAGCTTGGCTGGAAATATTCCTCCAGAGTTAATGGCTGCATTACTTAAGAACAAAATCTGGACGCCAGCCCAGGCACTAGCTTATGTGCGACAGAATAAAGATTCTAGTAGTCAAGTAAAGGGTTTGGAGGCAATTAGTGAGTATCTTCCGTCTTCTTTATTACCTTCAGCCTTAGAAGTTGCCAGAGGGATTTCCTATGAATCATACCGAGTATTAGCCTTAGTCGGCTTAGCCCTCCACTTACCGGATCTGTTACCGGAAGCCTTAGATTGCGCCAGAGGGATTGACCATGAATACTCCCGAGCATTAGCCTTAGTGGCCTTAGCCCCCCATTTACAGGAAGAGTTGTTACCCCAAGCCTTAGATTGCGCCAGAGGGATTTCCGATGAAGAACACCGAGCCGATGCCTTAGTCGCCTTAGCCCCCCACTTACCGGATGTGTTACCAGAAGCTTTAGATTGCGCCAGAGGAATTGACCATGAATTATACCAAGACAGAGCCTTAGCAGCCTTCTACCGAGCCAGAGCCTTAGTGGCCTTAGCCCCCCACTTACCGGATGTGTTACCGGAAGCCTTAGATTGCGCCAGAGGGATTTCCGATAAATTAGACCGAGTCGAAGTCTTAGTCGCCTTAGCCCCCCACTTACCGGATGTGTTACCCCAAGCCTTAGATTGCGCCAGAGGAATTGACCATGAATTAGACCGAGCCGATGCCTTAGTGGCCTTAGCCCCCCACTTACCCGATGTTTTATTACCCCAAGCCTTAGATTGCGCCAGAGGCATTTCCGATGAAAGATACCGAGCCAGAGCCTTAGTGGCCTTAGCCCCCCACTTACCCGATGTTTTATTACCCCAAGCCTTAGATTGCGCCAGAGGGATTGACCATGAATACTCCCGAGCATTAGCCTTAGTGGCCTTAGCCCCCCACTTACCCGATGTGTTACCCCAAGCCTTAGATTGCGTCAGAGGGATTTCCGATGAATCAGACCGAGCCGATGCCTTAATCCGCTTAGCCCCCCACTTCCCCAATGTCTTACCAGAAGCCTTAGATTGCGCCAGAGGGATTTCCCATGAAAGATACCGAGCCGATGCCTTAAGAGCCTTAGCCCCCCACTTACCGGAAGAGTTGTTACCCCAAGCCTTAGATTGCGCCAGAGGGATTTCCGATAAATTAGACCGAGTAAAAGCCTTAAGAGCCTTAGCCCCCCACTTACCGGATGTGTTATCCCAAGCCTTAGATTGCGCCAGAGGGATTTCCCATGAATTCCACCGAGTAAAAGCCTTAGTCGCCTTAGCCCCCCACTTACCGGATGTGTTATCCCAAGCCTTAGATTGCGCCAGAGGGATTTCCCATGAATTCCACCGAGTAAAAGCCTTAGTCGCCTTAGCCCCCCACTTATCGGATGTGTTGTTACCCCAAGCCTTAAATTGCGCCAGAGGGATTTCCGATAAATTAGACCGAGTAAAAGCCTTAGTCGCCTTAGCTCCCCACTTACCCGATGTGTTATCGGAAGCCTTAGATTGCGCCAGAGGGCTTTCCCATGAATACTCCCGAGCCCATGCCTTAGTCGCCTTAGCCCCCCACTTACCGGATCTTTTACCGGAAGCCTTAGATTGCGCCAGAGGGCTTTCCCATGAATTAGACCGAGCCCATGCCTTAATCGCCTTAGCCCCCCACTTATCCGATGTGTTGTTACCCCAAGCCTTAGATTGCGCCACAGGGCTTTCCCATAAACGCTCCCGAGCATTAGCCTTAATCGCCTTAGCCCCCCACTTACCGGAAGAGTTGTTACCCCAAGCCTTAGATTGCGCCAGAGGGATTTCCCGTGAATCAGACCGAGCCAGAGCCTTAGTGGCCTTAGCCTCCCACTTCTGTGATCTGTTACCGGAAGCCTTAGATTGCGCCAGAGGGCTTTCCGATGAATACTCCCGAGCATTAGCCTTAGTGGCCTTAGTCCCCTACTTACCGGATGTGTTACCGGAAGCCTTAGATTGCGCCAGAGGGATTTCCCGTGAATCAGACCGAGCATTAGCCTTAGTGGCCTTAGCCCCCCACTTACCGGATGTGTTACCGGAAGCCTTAGATTGCGCCAGAGGGATTTCCGATGAAGAACACCGAGTCAATGCCTTACAGGAATTAATTAAGATATTCACTCCTTCGTCCGTTGATTTTCCTTTTTGGCAACAAATTCTTGATAGTTTAGCTAGTCTAACCCGTCCCTATTTTCTTAAAGCTCTTCCTCAATTAGCTCCTTTAATTATCAAGTTTGGGGGTATTGAAGCCCTAAGAGAAACGGTGGCAGCGGTTGATGATGTTAGTCGATGGTGGAAATAGGGAAAAGGGAGTAGGGAGTAGGGAGTAGGGAGTAGGGAAGAGTTAATCAAGGATAGAGGAATTATGATTAGCCTTACTGGGTGTGGCGTGGATGGGTGTTAGGATTCAGTTGATGCCTGTGCCATGGGGAATAATTGCACTGAAATAAAGTTCATAAAATACAGAGCAACATCGCATCCCTAATTTCAAAATCTAATATCTTGCCATCGTCGAGACTCAAGGAAACGACTTAGATGTTTAACGTTAGTGGTAGCAATAACTAAACGTTGTCCTAAGTTTTCTTGTTGAAATAGTTGACACTGAGCAGCAATTATCACATCATTATCAATAGTTTTGTCATCAGCGGTCGGCATTCCTTGATGGCGAGACATTGCCCAAAGTTGAGCAGCATGACGCATAACCGGTTGAGTTATCGGTAGAAAGTCAATGATATTGCCCATCTCATCAAGATTAGCTAAACCTTGATGTAATGGTTTTCTCATGCCATCTAAGATTAAACTTCTTCTAACTTCATAATCACACAAATCAGAACTCAGTACATAAACCCCTCTAGCTAAAAGAGAGTAAAGCCATTGCTGACATTGTTGTGCTTCTAATTTGTCATTGGGAGAAGATAATAACCCTAAAACGCCTGTATCGACAAAAACAATCATTATTAGCTATATAGCTTAGAGCCTTCTGGACGAAAACTATCAAGAATTTGTTTGAATTTTTCTAAATCTTCCTGTCGAATTTTAGCTTCTTCTTGTGTGATTTCCTCTTCAAGGCGTTTTC
>NZ_JAAHHU010000212.1:0-8815 GCF_010672095.1 Moorena sp. SIO3I6
TAGTACCGGAAGACCCGACGGTGTTGCTGACAATTGCGGGAATGTTGCCGTTTAAACCGATTTTTCTAGGACAACGTCAGTCGGAATTCCCTCGCGCCACCACCTCCCAAAAATGTATCCGCAACAATGATATAGAGAATGTGGGACGCACGGCACGGCATCATACTTTTTTTGAGATGCTGGGGAATTTTAGTTTTGGGGATTATTTTAAGGAACAAGCGATCGCATGGGCATGGGAACTCTCTACAGAGGTATTCGGTTTGCCACCAGAACGCTTAGTAGTCAGTGTGTTTCGGGATGATGACGAAGCGTTTGCTATCTGGCGGGATAAAATTGGCATCCCAGCCCATCGCATCCAGCGCTTGGGTGAGGAGGATAATTATTGGAAATCCGGTCCAACCGGTCCGTGTGGTCCGTGTTCGGAAATTTACTACGATTTTCACCCAGAACTCGGAGACGAGAGCATTGACTTGGAAGATGATACTAGGTTTATTGAGTTCTATAACCTGGTATTCATGGAATACAACCAGAATGCGGAAGGTAACCGCACCCCGTTAGAGAAACAAAATATTGATACGGGGATGGGACTGGAGAGGATGGCGCAAATCCTCCAGCAAGTGCCGAATAATTATGAAACTGATTTAATTTTCCCGATTGTAAAAACGGCAGCGGAAATTGCTGGGGTTAACTATAGCAAGAGTGATGAGAAGACGAAGGTTTCTCTGAAGGTTATTGGTGACCATATCCGGGCAATCGTTCATATGATCGCGGATGGGATTACGGCTTCTAACACCGGACGGGGTTATGTGTTGCGCCGTTTGCTCCGTCGAGTGGTGCGTCATGGCCGTTTGATTGGGATTGATGGGGAATTTACCTGGGAAGTAGCTCAAACAGCGATCGCATTATCTGAATCAGCTTATCCTAATGTGCGGGAACGGGAAAAAACTATCCAAGCGGAAATGCAGCGGGAAGAGTCTCAATTCCTGAAAACCTTGGAACGGGGTGAGAAGCTGCTGGCTGAGATTTTGGCCAAGAAGCCTAAGCAGATTTCTGGCACAGATGCGTTTACCCTCTATGATACCTATGGTTTCCCAGTGGAATTAACTGAGGAAATTGCTGAAGAACAGGGCTTAACGGTAGACCTCGATGGCTTCGAGGTGGAAATGGAACGCCAGCGGGAACGGGCTAGAGTTGCCCATGAAACGATTGATTTAACAGTACAGGGTAGCTTAGATCAGCTAGGGGAACAGATCGATAGTACGGCATTCCTGGGTTACACTGAACCCCAGTCCATGGCTAAGGTAGAAGCTTTGCTAGTTGATGGGAAGTCGGTGGAATCCGCTGGGGCTGGCAGTAAGGTCCAGGTGATTTTGGATCAGACCCCATTCTATGCGGAATCTGGGGGACAAATAGGCGATCGCGGTTATCTGTCTGGGGATTCGCTATTGGTTCGCATCGAAGATGTTCAGAAGGAATCGGATTTCTTTGTCCACTTCGGTACTGTGGAACGGGGAAATTTAGCGGTAGGCACAACAGTAACGGCTCAAATTGACCGGGCTTGTCGCCGTCGAGTTCAAGCTAACCATAGTGCGACTCATTTACTGCAAGCGGCTCTGAAAAAAATTGTTGACCCAAGCATCTCTCAGGCAGGCTCTTTGGTGGCTTTTGACCGTTTGCGCTTTGACTTCAATTGCCCTCGCGCTCTGACATCGGAAGAGTTAGAGCAAATTGAGGCACAAATTAATACTTGGATTAGTGAAGCCCATACCGCAGATGTGGAGGTGATGCCTTTGACAAAAGCTAAGGCTAAGGGCGCAACCGCTATGTTTGGGGAAAAGTATGGCGATGAGGTCAGGGTGATTGATTTCCCTGGTGTCTCCATGGAATTGTGTGGTGGTACCCATGTCAACAATACTGCTGAGATTGGCGTGTTTAAGATTATCTCTTCCGCAGGGGTCGCCTCTGGGATTAGGCGGATAGAAGCAGTGGCTGGACCGGCGGTGCTGGATTATCTGAATGTGCGGGATAAGGTGGTTAAGGATTTATGCGATCGCTTTAAGGCACAACCGGAAGAGTTACCTGAGCGGATTAGTAATTTACAACAGGAACTCAAGGCTACTAATAAACAGTTAGATGCCCTGAAGCAACAACTGGCTTTGGCAAAATCTGACCAGTTATTAGCACAAGCTAAGTCAGTCGGTGAGTTCAAGGTTCTGGTAGCGAAGATGGAGGGAGTAGAACCAGAGGGCTTAAAAAGTGTTGCGCAACAGCTACAGCAGAAGCTGGGAGAAAGTGCAGTAGTGTTGGGTTCAGTGCCTAGCCCCGACAAGGTGAGTTTAGTGGCAGCCTTTAGTAAGGGTGTTAATCAGAAAGGCTTGCAGGCTGGGAAGTTTATTGGTGCGATCGCTAAAATTTGCGGTGGTGGTGGCGGTGGACGGCCTAACTTGGCTCAAGCTGGTGGAAAAGATGGCAGTAAGTTAGGGGAAGCTCTTGATAGGGCGTTGCAACAGTTGTTGGAAGGGTTGCAGTGATTTTGGAGTGGGGGATCCCCCCTAACCCCCCTTAATAAGGGGGGGATTTGAGATTAAGGGGGGATTTGAGGAAATAGTTGTATGTGTGCGATCGCTAACTGCGCAGTTTGCGATCGCTCTTTTATGGGCTGGTGAGCAATGTAGTGCGTCAGTGCAATAGTTTTTTCCAACCCTTGCATTTTCACCAAAAATGTGTTAACACAATAGTCAATTGCGTAGGGTGAGTTAGGGGCGGTCGTCCTAATTTTTCGCCTAGAGCGCCAGGGTTGGTAAAGCCCGCCCGATTGTAACGGGCAAGATGCCCGTTACACCCACCGGGTCAAACAGCAAACATGAGATGCACCCTCTTGGTTGGTAAGACCTGTGGGAAATCAACCTGATATTGAAAATTTCCTGCATAACTTGTGATGATTAGCCGGATAAATCTATAGATACTTAAAAATTAGCTATCACTACTCAGGATTCAGTCGGTAGTGCATTAGCTGAATACTGACCATAAGCCCAGTTTTTAAAAGAACCTTTGTTCGGCGACATCTCTGAGATCAATCTGGGTGGTTTTACCTCACGCTGTCCTATAATTTACCCTACACCATGAAAACTTACAAAATATTAACTTTAGGAGCATCTGGTGCTGGCAAGACTGTATTCCTTGCCAGTATGTTTAAGTCCCTATCCATCCAAGGGGAACATGGATTCTATCTTGAAGTTGAGGATTTCACACAACAGAAGCGACTGACTGATATTTATACAAACTTGATTATTGGAAATTGGCCTGATCCAACGAAATATAAGGAGATATCCGAGTGGACATTTACGTGTTGTGTCAAGAATCGTAATCTGGAAAACTTTCCAATTTGTCAGTTTAGTTATTTTGATTATGCTGGCGGACGATTAACGGCGATCGACGAAAACGCTCATGAGCTACAAGCAATAATCAGACAAGCTGATGCAATTTTGGGTCTTTTAGATGGTCAAAAAATCCAGGCATTACTGACCAATAGCAATGAAGACAATAAGATTGATAATTTTTTAAACACAGACTTACCAGCACTAATCAACTGGATGTCGCATTCTCAAGCACCAATTCAGTTCGTAATCAGCAAATGGGATTTGCTGGAAAATAATTTTGGTTTACAAGAAATAAGCGATCGTCTCCTGGAAATTCCTGAGTTTAAAAAATTAGTTCTTGAACGAAATAGAGAAAGTTCTCCAGTACGCCTTATTCCAGTAAGTTCAGTTGGTTTTGGTTTCGCAACACCTCAACCTGATGGCAGTATGAAAAAGATTGCTGGCTCAATTCCACGTCCTTTTCACATGGAAGTTCCTATGTCTTGTGTGATACCGGATCTTGTGGAGAAAGAGATTCAGGTAAAGATTCAGTACCTCATTGCTCTTAGTAACGAAAAGATTCGAGAAGATAGTGAATTTAATAAATTACAATTACTCAATAACTTCTTAAAGGGTATCTTGAAGTTCGATATATTGATTGATATGATTGTTGAGTTTTTGGTATCAAATTACCTAGAGGAAGATAAGGACAATATACAACTAGAGATTATTAAAAAAACAATTTTCAACAAAATTGATAATTTTGTATTAGCAAAAATAAGAAAACAAGTTAAAGCTAATGACAAAAAAATAACTGAATTGAATGAATTGCGTCAAAAACGAGATGAAAGTATCCAAAAAATTCAAGATAAAACAACAGCCCTTAAAAGTGCTGTGACAAGTTTTTTGTATATTAGCAATAAACTTAGCCAAGATTTTTATGACTCTGAAATAATCATAGATTAACTAAAGTAATAGATGTCATCCTTATCAAAGCCAAGATTCCAGCAATGACTATGAAAAATTACAATATTATTACTTTAGGAGCATCTGGGGCTGGTAAAACTGTATTTTTGGCTAGTCTTTTTAAGCAATTATCGATTCAAGGTAAGGAAGGCTTTTTTCTGAAAGCTCCCAAAGATCAGCAGGATAAAGAACTCTGTGAAATCTATTCCCAAGTTGTCGGGGAAGGTGACTGGCCTCGTAGAACAAGGGATATAACTAAGTGGGAGTTTATTTGTTGTGTCAATAATCCTAATCTTGAAAAATTTCCAGTTTGTCAGTTTACCTATATTGACTATCCAGGAGGATTAATTACAGATATATTACCAGATGAAGAATTAGAAGATAAAAGAATTTTTGTTGATTTTAAAAAAGAAGTTCCTAAGGCTGATGCAGTCTTGGCGATTATTGATGGTCTCAAATTATTTAAATTCATGGAAGACCAAGACCTAAATACTCCAGATGTTCAGGATTGGTTGCTTAGGCATTTATTTCACATCATGGGATTGTTAGATAGATGTAAAAAAGACACACCAGTTCATTTTATCATTAGTAAATGGGATCTGCTTGAAAGTCGTTATCAGCTCTCAGAATTAAGAGAAAGCTTATTAGAAAAAGTTCCTGAGTTTAAGGCTGTTATTCACAATAGAGTCAATGCTGGTTGTCCAGTGCGTCTGATTCCTATAAGTTCTATTGGTTCGGACTTTGCCACCCTCCAGCCTGATGGAACGATGAAAAAGAATCCTGGCGCAATTCCTAAACCGTTCCAGTTAGAGATTCCTATTGCTTGTGTCTTGATTGATCGAGTAAATGCTTATATTAATACTTTACAATCAGGCCATCAAGACAGTGATCAACAGATTCAAGATAAAAATATATTTTTATCTTTGTACGAGCAAATTAAGTCTTTTTTAAATCCACAATCTGACTTGCCTATTCCCAACCGGGAAGAACGTTTGCAACAGGTCAAGGATGAGGAAACTGCACTTAATTACTTGGTTGGTACTTTCGTAGATCATCTCCAAAAATTTGAGGTAAATTTTCCCGCAGCTAATTTGGGAGGAGAAATTATCGACCGGGAACCTGTAAATCTCCTCAATAAAAACTTATTGAATCCAACTCTAATTCGTACGCTGAAAGGACACCGAAACGTCGTGTGTTCCGTTGGTTTCACATCCAATGGACAAACCTTGTTCAGTTCGAGTCATGATCGAAGCGTTCGATTTTGGCAAGTTGTATCGGGAAAACAATTACAAGGAATGGTGCGTGAAAGGTCAGGTTGGGTAAGGGCAAATCTGAGTCAAGACGATAAACGACTATTTACCAGCTGTGAAGATAATACCATTAAGGTTTGGGATGCCAATAAATGCAAACGCATATACAAACCATTGAAGGGACATTCTGACCTTATTAATGCGTTTGCGGTTAGTCCCGATGGGCATACACTGATCAGTGCTAGTCGGGATAAAACTGTAAAAGTCTGGCAATTAGAAACTAATGGAGGTAAACTCATCAACAGTTTAATCGGACATCAAGGCTCTGTTTACGCCCTTGCTGTTGCCCCCGGTTGGCGCATTTTCGCTAGTGGTGGTAGCGATAAGAGAGTATTACTTTGGGAACTCGACACTGGCAAATTACTATATAATTTGGGCGATCATCCTGGTTTTGTCAAGGTTTTAGCCTTTAGTTCCGATGGTAATATTTTGGTTAGTGGTGGTTATGGCGGAACACTCTATGTGTGGGATCCGAAAACCCGCAATCGGAGGTATGAGTTGACAGGACATACCGGAGCAATTTTTTCCCTCGCTATTAGTCCAGATAACCGCATCCTGGCCAGTGGAAGTTATGATTGCACGATCAAGCTGTGGGATTTATCAACCGCAACTCTACTCTCTACTCTAACTGAGCACACTGGTCCTATCACTACCCTAGCATTTAGTCCAGATAATCAAAGCTTAGCTAGTGGCAGTTTCGACAGAACGATTAAAATTTGGAAACTTGTATAAACCTTAGTTCAAGTAAACCTATGCACTCCCATGTTCCTAACTATCTACCGCAAGCGATTTTAGTAACTCTATTCTGCTGTGTACCTTTTGGAATTGTTGCAATTGTCTACGCGGCTCAAGTTAATACAAAATTAACATTAGGAGACGACGAAGGCGCAGTTACAGCATCAGAAAATGCTAAAAAATGGTGCTGGATTAGTTTTATATCCGGGGCAATAATTATGGTTTTATATATTTACTTCGTATATAGTTATTAAAACCCTAAACCAAAAATCCACTAAACGTTCACAATCATAGTCTCATGAAAAAAACATACTTATATTCTCTGTCTGCCATAGCTAGAAGAAAATTGAAGGTAAAAGTTTTATCATCAATTATTTTAGGTTCAGCTATAATTCTGTATTTTTTTGATCCTGCTATACCAGGACAACTTTACCCTCCTAGTCCATTTCGGACGTTAACTGGTTTGTATTGTCCGGGCTGTGGCACACTGCGAGGACTTCATCAATTACTTCATGGTAATCTCTGGGCAGCCTTTGGACTGAATCCCCTGATGGTGTTGTCATTGCCTTACCTAATCTACTCCTACATTTGCTACAGTTTACCTGTGTTCACAGGACGGAAAGTTTCCCAAATTTTCATCAAACCGGCTTGGATTTGGTGGATGTTGAAAATAATTTTAGCCTACTGGATTTTGCGGAATATTCCCTTCGCTCCTTTTTCCTGGCTTGCTCCTTAATGAAACGTAATTTAAGAGTTCATAGCTACGCCAACTCGATCAGGGCAACGAGTTGCTTGTCATCAATCAATGTAAAAACTAAATTTATTAAATTGTAACTATGAGTATTAACGCTTGGCCTTTTTTAGTAAGCCGTAACCGCTATCTTGACTACAGAACAGTGGTCGCTCCTGATTTCATCTGTGATGCTAAGATTCCTAACTTACTGGCGAGAGTAACGGATGGAGATTTAACCGAACCAGGAAAAGGATTTATCAGGCAAATTGTTGGAACAGAAGCCGGAGATTTTACCATAGTTTTTAGAATCATCCAAGCCACCGAAAAAGACCTTAACTCTAAAGAAGGAGATGATATCCTAAAAGATGAATTTGGTAGAAAAATTGATATAATTGAGGGGATAGTTGTTAAGGGTATTAAGAGCAAAAATCAGGTTAATATTTCCAATCAAAACATTGAGGACGTTCATCAGCGACTGACAGAAGGTTACACAGAATTTTGGGAGCATATCAAACCCCATCCAGCCATTCCTTCCAGTATGCTTTCCTTAAGTAGTATGGATGATTCGAGTAGTCCTTTACTACTCGAAGAATTAAAACCATTCCAGGTTAACTCTAAACCTCAAAAGCTAGAGATTGATCAAAAGGAAGATAATTCGATCATACCGAGGAAACCCCTAATTAATTTTAGAGTTATTATACTAATCGCCCTAGGAATCCTGGGTATGTCCTTTTTAAGTATTGTAATTGGAAAATATATCTCGGAAAAAGTATATCACTGTACTACTACTGAGGAAATGCAGATAAAATTTGATAGTAAAAATAACATCAGTGATGTTCTCAAGAAGAAGCTACAAAAATACGACAAAAAAAAATCAACAATACTTCTTGAAGGCTCTTTAAAAGTCAAATCCAGTAAACAATGGGAATTTTTGACAACGAGAGAAAAACTCGATAAATCTAACTATACGATTAACCTCAAGGGAGATAGATTACAGTTACAAGATTATCCTCTTGACTTAGCAATCGTTCAACTTGCCAAACAGAAAGTTGTTGAAGAAACTACTATCAAGGCAAAAATTATAAACAGAAAGGAGTGTAACTAAAGTTGCAATCCCAGGCGACAAATTTGCGTCTACCCAAATTGTCATGGAACTAGCACCGGATGATTAAGCTTACGTGAGGCATAGAGAAGCGCTGCCTGCAAATCATTTGCCTCTAAATCAGGCATTTCTGCTAAGATTTGCTCAGCAGTAAGTCCAGCTGCAAATAAATCGAGTATATCCGATACTCTAATTCTCATACCGCGAATGCAAGGGCGACCACCGCACTGTCTTGGATTAATGGTAATTCTTTTAAGCAAATCTGACATATATAGCAATTCTTAGAGTCATGAGGACAAAGCTTATCCCTTTAAGGCAAAAGGCAAAAGGCAATAGGCAATAGTTAAGAGGGTTTGAACCGATGCAGCGTGGCACAGGCTTCTAGCCTGTGGTGGCACAGACTTCGACCCTGGGACGTAGCGCATTAGCTGAATGCTTACCTTGATCGGTTTTATTGGTTTCCATCAGGCTATTAAGCAAAACTTCTGTATTTTTTAAAGCTGGGCTCATAGCCCCTGCCTTTGTAAGCAAAAAGCCCAGCATGCGACCTTCATTGTCTTGATCGCCCTCGAAGCCATAATCATCACGGATATGTTCAGCAAATACACGA
>NZ_JAAHHU010000213.1:0-8788 GCF_010672095.1 Moorena sp. SIO3I6
ATGATATCTTCCCTCCCTGCTCCCTGCTCCCTGCTCCCTGCTCCCTGCTCCCTGCTCCCTGCTCCCTGCTCCCTGCTCCCTGCTCCCTCCTATGACAACCATGGAATTTCAATCAATACCAGCTTATGACAAATGGTCTAGTAATTGAACAAGATGCAGAATTCTCGATAGACAACTATAACCTCAAAGTCCAATCATACCTAGGTCAATTGACAGTAGGTATTCACTACTTTGAAGTCAACATCGAGTCTACTGACCCCAGTCCCACTACAGGCAACTTGGGCTTGCTGCGTGTGGGGTCTAGTGACGGTGGGCTAAGTCGAGAATTACAGCTACGGGAAAAGCTAGGTAACTATGCCATGATTGCCGAATTACTAGCTAGTACCACCAAAGACTCTGTGGTTATTAACCCTAGGGCGTGTTTTCAAAGTTTTCCGCAAGATTATGATCCCCCCCAGCCCCCCTTAAAAAAGGGGGAGCCAGACTCAAAGTCCCCCTTTTTTAAGGGGGATTTAGGGGGATCTCCGAGTTTACAGAAGCCAGAGGAGATAGAATCTTCTGAGCAACAGTCTCCAGTTACCACTGACCAACAGGAATCAGAACCAACAGTTACTGAAGAAGAAACCACTGAACAAGAGGTCAACTCTGAAACTAGAGAAGATTTATCGGAAACTGCTAAGGACCCTGAGACTGAATCTGAGTATTTAGAGGAGGAATACTATCCAGAAAATGAAATCAGTCCTGACTCCTCTGGTCAAAAGCTGATGCTATTAACGTCGCTGCCAGAGAGTCAATCAACCTTAGAGACTTGGCTGCAAGAAGAGCATTCTGATCAAGAGTCTCTATCACTGATTATCCCCATCTGTCAATGTTTTTACTATTTGTATCAGCATCAGTGGTGCTTGGTTGATGTGATTCCAAAACTGATTGAAATCGGAAAACCGATCAAATTTTTCGATTTAACCAGTGCCTATCCTATTGATCAAAAGCTCGACTATGGCTTGTTAGGAAACTACTGCGCTGTTGAACTCTCCTCCGGTAATCCCGTCCAGGAGTCAATGAGTACTTACACCGTGGCAGCGCTGCTGTACCAAGCTATTCATCAACAGCTTCTTCCACAAGACCAGACTCTTGACATCCAGATTAAGCCCATTCCTCAGATTTATCAACTGCTCAAGATTTGCCTCTCTTCTGTTCCAGAAGAACGCTTCTCCCTGTCTCAGTTACTGAGTCTTTTAATTGAAACTCGTAAATCATTTCAGAAGACTCAAGTTCAATGGCAAGTGGCCAGTAAATCAACAGTAGGACTCTCAACTAGTCGTTTACACAACGAAGATAGCTATGGAGTACGACAGCAGCAGTTGAGTAATGGTGATACTATGATTTTAGCCGCTGTTGCTGACGGTATGGGTGGCATGTCTCAGGGAGACTTAGCCAGTCAATTAGCCATCAAAACCGTGCTTGAGCAACCGATTCCCTCTGAGTTAAAAACTATCAACCAGTATACAGAGTGGTTGGTATCATTATTCCAAAACGCTAACCAATCTGTAACTAAGGCAGTGCGAGACGGCGGAACCACACTAAGTGTAATTTTAGGGATTAGTAACAACTTACTAGTGGCTCATGTGGGAGACAGTCGTATTTATTTAATTAGAAAAAAACAGATATGTCAATTAACTGAAGACCACTCACTAGTAGCGATGTTACTTGCCAGTGGTGAAATCACCTATCAAGAAAGTCTTGACCATCCAGATAGTAATATTCTTACTAAATCTCTGGGTTCAAAACCAAGTCTTAGTGATGGTTATGTCCAAGATTTGAGCCGCTTTAGTCAAGACTTATCCCTAGCGCTAGAAGATAGGGATATCTTGCTGCTCTGTTCAGATGGTGTTTGGAGTTTAGTGTCAGATACTGAACTAGCGGAAACCTTTATCAAAACTCAGCCTTTACAAGCAGCTGTTGACGAAATTATTAAAAAAGTTCTAGATAAGGGTGCATCTGATAATGCTACAATCTTAGCCTTGCACTGTTGTTTAGATAAAGCTTAAGGATAATTTATCCCAAGGTTATCTGTATTATCAGTCATTATGGCAATTAAACTAAATCGATTACTTCGGAGTATTTTATATAGTCATGCCAAGCAAAAAACCTGAAACAAATCCATACTTGGAACTCATTACCAAAACTGGTATTAAAGTAATTCAAAAGATAAGTTTATTAATTATTATTGGTATTTCATTATTTGCTATGGATGAATACTATTTACAAAAGGGAATAAAATGTGACGAAAAAGAGACAATCAATTGGCAATGTAATGCTTCTCCTTTATTAGGTAATTTAGGCACAAGCTTATTTCAGGTAGCTCTAACCTTCTGGGTAGTTGATATTGGTTTAAAACGAGAGACACTGGAGGAAATGGAAAAAGTGTTTAGGGCTACACAAGCAACCAAACATATTAGGGGTTTTTATTCACAGCGAGAAGAATATAATCATCTTATTGAAAAGAACTTTAAAGAATCAAGAAAGCAAGAAATAAAACTATTATGTCTTTCCGAAGATCTGAACATATTTAATCAGCAAAATATGAATATAATCCGAGACAAAATCAAGGAAGGTTGTGAATTAAAAATTTTATTATTACATCCAGAATCGTCTTTAATTGAATGTCTAAACCACACAGGTTTAACTCCTAATTTAGAAATGATGAGGAGTTTATTTTTTAAATTAGGAGAGCTTAAAAAACAACTAATTAAGTATATAAAGAACAATCATAAGATTCAAGGAGCAATAGAGGTTAGACTTCACAAAAATGCATTTTCACCAATTGGTTACTATTCAGATTGCCAAGACTTTACTATCGTGTGGATGTATTTTTCAGACCAAAATGACGGTCACGAATATCCAGCATTTCACATCAATAATATGAATCTGATTGAAAGTGCGGAAAATCACTTTAATAACTTATGGACAAAAACAAGAGGAGAAGATAACATCTTGCTAAGATTAACGCCGGATTCTAAAAATGTTATTGATAAAACACAAGACTATCTTTCTACTAATGGAGTAAAACCAATATAGAGTACCCCTGTTCTGTCACGGGTGCATCTCAGTTTTGAAAATTTTCCTAGTGGTGCTTCAGGGGGGCCTTCATTTTTCGCTTCGTAGTCAGGGTTTGGACAGGCCGCCCCGTAACGCACCACCGTGTCAAACAGCAAAAATGAGATGCACCCTTCTGTCACTTTGGGATAATCGAACGAATTTGCGTCATTTCAGCCTACTAAAAATCAAGGTTTGACCCCAGTTTGACAGAAGAGAGGTAGAGAGGTGGGTGCATCTCACTTTTGCAATTAGACAAAAATTCTAATAAAATTCCCACACTGCCTACACTACCCACTCTGCCTAAAATCCCCACGCTTCCGAAACTTACGGCACTTCCCTTCTTTTTTACAAAGATGAGATGCACCCAGAGAGATACGGGGCTTTGCATAACTATCAGGTACACAGGATTGTTTTCCCTCTTTACTGCTCCCTGCTCCCTGCTCCCTGCTCCCTAAAACCCACGGCTTTGTACCTCAAGCAATTGATAATTGCTATATTCACATCAACATCTACATTAAAGAGATTACCTTATGTACACCAATCAACATAAAACCAATATAGCCTCTCGTCTTACCGAAATCCTTGACAAACGCAAACCCTTTATTGAACGCCTCACCAGTGTAGAAAACCACCTAAAAACCCTTCAATCCACACTACTTGACCTAGAAAAGCACCGGCAGAAGCTAATTCAATTACCCGATAATGCTGAAATAGCTGGTAACTTACAACAAATCAATTTCCCTGGACTACTAAAGCGCTTGGAATATCAGAGTGATCAACTAGCTCAACTTCATAAACGCTTTGACCGTGGCACCCTTAATATTGGTGTAGTGGGGTTAATGGGGCAAGGGAAAAGTACACTACTCAAAAGTTTGAGTGGACTTTCCGATGATGAGATTCCTGCTCGTGAAGGAGGAGCCTGCACAGCAGTTCGGAGTACAGTCTATCATCAAAATCAACCAACCTATGCTAGGGTAACATTCCATGATGAAGACTCATTTCTCAAAGAAGTTATTGGCTCCTATTACGAAGAACTAGGCTTAGTACCCAAACCAAAGAGTCTGGATGAATTTGCTAGCCAGCTTCCCGAACTGCCTAGTGATGCTGCCACAAAAAAAGCCATGTACCAACGGCTGCGCAACGAATATTATGCTCATTTCAATCAGTATCGCCATCTACTGGAAGCAAACTCCCCTCGGGTATTAGATCGGGTTCCCAAGGAAGAAATACGAAACTATGTAGTTCACCAACAAGATGCCAATAGTGACTTCGCGGTTTTGGCAGTCAGAGAAGTAGAGATATTCTGTCCTTTCAGTAGATCCGAAGTTGAAAAGATCGCCTTAGTAGACATACCCGGTTTAGGGGACCTCAGAGTAGGGGATGAAAACCTGATGCTACAAACCCTAGGGGAGCGAGTGGATGTAGTTCTCTTTGTGCGGAGACCAGACTCTGTACGCTACGGCTGGGAAGCAAGAGATACAAAACTTTATGACACAGCCCATAAAGCCCTCAATGACCTGCCAGACCGGTCTTTCATGGTACTCAACAAAATGAGCAGTGCTGATAAATACAACTCTAAAGGCTGTGAAACCCTTAAAAGAACTATTCGCGAAAACCACATAGAGGTGGTTAATTGTGTAATCGCTGACTGTTCTAATCCTGACCAAGCAAATCAAGTTCTGGAGTTAATTCTAGACTACCTAGTTAACAACATTGAAGACCTTGACAGTAAATATGCCAAAGCTTACCAAGACCATATAGATATCCTCCACAGAGACTTAGACACTGATTTACAGAAAGCCAGTAAAGCCCTAGCTGGATTTGGGGATGAAGACCAGTTATTTGTGGAGCGATTCAAAGAGTTTAAAGAAGAACTATCTGACAGTCTTGAAAAATTCCTCAAAAAACTCAGAAAAAACCGGGAAACAGTTGATCCTTACTTTAAAGCAAAAGTCGATACTGTGATGAAAGCCTGCCAAAGTGACCCGGGAATTCCAGCACTAGAAGAAATTGAAAGACAACGCACAGACCGATTCGGAGGCTCTTACAGGTCTACCTACTACGGGTCGATTGCAGCGATGCGAGCGAACCTTTCAAAGCATTTCCTTTCCTTAAACGAAGGGCTACAGCAGTCGGTGGAGCAGCTCAAATCAGAAGTAACAAATGTGCTGGTAAACCTGAAAAAGGGGCACTTGGGGAATCTCACTAAAGAGCGTGATGCCAAGTTTCTAGGGGTGATGACCGAGTTACTAGATAAGTATAACAATCAATTAGAGCTAGGATTCCGAACCCTTTGGGAGTCTCAAGTTTCCTATGAAGGATTAATTCTACACAGTATTCGACAGCACTTTGATGACGAACTTGAACCCGATCTGATCAAGAACAACACCCTGAGCACTACAACTTCCGAGTCAGTAAAATCCCAAGTTGAAGAGTTTAATCAACAAGAAGTAAAAAATCGTCTAGAAGCGCTTCATCAGAAAGTGGTCATTAAATGTAAGCAAACCTTAGATCAGTGGTTAGCTGAGCCAAGCCAAGTCAGATACTTCATCATCGGAGAGTTTTTTGATCGCATTCACTATGCCAAAGATATGGAAGACCAGTGGCGGACTTTTCTAAGAAAGGAAGAAATTCGCTCGAAAGTATGGCCTGAGTTCCAAAGGCTAAAAGAACATAAACAAATTCAGGAGGAGTGGCAAAATTTGCTCCAAAAAGCAATCAGCAGCAACAAATTGGAATCTATGGAGTTTTTGAACTAACTTTGCGTAAGCTATCAGCCTGCTTGACTGACAAAAGTTGAAGTGGAAAGAGCGAAAAGTAAGAGTAGTCAGGGTGTGCATAAGGTTAACAAAAGTACACCGGCTCATCTGATTGACCCATGATGTGATGAGTTAAAATACAGAAAAAACTCTTGAGCAAGCAAACCCAAATGCAGATTAAGGTCGCAATACATCCAGCAGAAGAAGGTGGTTTTTGGGCAGAAGTACCCGCACTACCTGGCTGCATTACTGAGGGAGACACAATGGAAGAGGTTTTAGCAAATCTTCAAGATGCCATTGAAGGTTGGTTAGAAGTTGCCAGCAATTCCTATATTCCTGAACCAAACAGCAAAATTGTGGAAGTTACAGTATGAAATCTGTTTCTGGCAAAAAATTCTGTAAAATTGTTGAGAAAAAAGGATGGGTTTTGAGAAAAATTACAGGAAGCCATCATATTTATGAAAAGCCAGGAGATATACTAGATTAGTTTTTGCTAGCATGCCTATTACCTATTGCCTCTTGCCTATTACCTATTGCCTCTTGCCTATTACCTATTGCCTCTTGCCTCTTGCCTTCCTAAAATTGTAGAAACCTACAATGTCTATTACCTGTATAGTATGCGGTCATATCAATACTGGCAGTAACAACTACTGCACTAGTTGTGGTGCGGCTCTTGAGTTTGAAGACACTGTTAGTTCATCAGCCTACCATTTGCCTGCTGGCACACTCCTAAGGCAGAGTCATTATCGGATAGAAAAAGTCCTAGGAGAAGGGGGATTTGGCATTACCTACCAAGGAATTTACCTACCTAACTCTGCCAAGGTTGCCATCAAAGAACTCTGGCCAGAAAAAGCAGCTAGGATTGGGAAAACCATTACTTGGCCCCCTTCTATTGCTCCGATTGACCGACAACGACAACTCCACAAATTTCAGTTAGAAGCCAGTTACTTACAAAAATGCCCCCACCCTAATATTGCTCAGGTTTATGATTGGTTTGAGGAGAATAATACTGCCTATTTAGTCATGGAGTTTATCTCTGGTAAGTCCTTATACAAAATCTTACAACAAGAAGGTGTTCTTTCGGAAGAGAAGCTCAAGGGCTATTTTATCCAAGTAGCAGAAGCGTTAAAAGTTGTTCACTCTAATCAACTATTACACAGAGATATTAAACCAGATAATATTCTAATTGATCACCAAGATCGAGCCGTATTGATTGATTTCGGTGCTACCAAAGAATTCATGGCCGGTCAAACCCGTGAAATGAGTGTAACCTTGTCACCAGGATACGCTCCTCTTGAGCAATACAGTTACCGGAGTAAGCGTTGGCCAGCTACGGACATCTATGCTCTATGTGCGTCAATGTATGAATTACTCACTGGTCAATTACCCGCTCAAGCTACGGAAAGGGCTGGATCAGAAACGTTAATTCCACCACGACAGTTAGCTGCTCAGATTACACCCCAAACTGAGCAGGTAATCTTAACTGGAATGAGAATGAAGGTAGAGGAGCGATTTCAGACAGCCGAGGAACTGATTGATGCCCTCAAAGGCAAGTTTGTTTCTCCCAGTCAAAGGAAAGCGTGGGGATTAGTTAAGCAAGGAAAGTTAGCAGAGGCGGTTCAAGCTTATCAACAGTGTCTAACTAATCAGCCCAACCATGGTGAAGCTGCGGTTGAACTAGCCCTAGTTCAGATCCATCTCAATGATGCTCAGGCTGAGGTAGCAGCACAAACAGCGATTCGACTACAACCAAATGATGGCAGGAGCTATGGGGTTTTAGGACTAGTCAACTGCCGTAAATCAAATTGGTCAACAGCGGTAAAACAGTTGCAACAAGCAGCAGACTTAGCTCCCCAAGAGGTTTGGATACAAGCTAATCTAGCTTGGGCATGGGGAAAGCTTGGCAATTGGCAACAGGCAGAATCTGCTATTTCCAAAGCACTACACATTGATAGTAACTGTACCTTTGCCCTAGGGTTACAAGCATGGATTAATGCCAATCAACAGCAATGGAAACGAGCAATTCGTACTGCTACCCAGGCACTGTTCAAGTCAAAACAGGCTCAGTCTAGGGAATCCCAACAACTACAACAATGGATATATCCCTATTTAATCATTGCTTTGGAAAAGGCAGTTGTTACCAGACAGTCTAGGGACGTGGAGCGCCGGATTATAGAGTTTACCACTCAAGTCCCCGATAGTGCAGTTGCTTGGGGATTGAAAGGTTGGAAGCAAGCTGTGCAAGGGTTGTGGCCTGAGGCCCTGGCCAATTTTGAGCAAGCCAGCCAGAAAGCAGACGTTCCTAGCTGGGTATCCCTGAATCAAGGAATCACTCAGGAACACTTGCAGAATTATCAAGGTGCTATCCAAACCTATCAAGCCTACATTCAGAAATGTCCATCTGATGCCTTTGCTTTATTCCGTCTAGGCACTTTACTAGGAAAAGTGGGACAATGGGCACAAGCACGCTCCTATCTGGAAAAAGCCGTGCAGTTAAAACCAGACTATGCTGAGGCTTACCACAACTTAGGTTGGGTTTTACTTAATATCAGAACTGTAGATGGTCAGGTTGAGAATTTTCGTCCCCTGTTGTCCGCCTATCGTCAAGCATCTGAGTTTTACCTGCAACAGTACCAATCGGAATTAGCTGGTGCAATTAGACAAGCCTTTCAAATAGCTGGGGTTGAGCTTTAGCTGAATTTCTGTAGCTTGAAGAACAATAGATAGCGTTTATCGCACTTATGATATAGTAGCGTTTATTGCATTTACGAGGTACGTTCTAAACCTCAAAGTCCCCCTTATTAGATACGGCTGGCGAAATTAATATTTGTTTACAAAAGGATGAGCAGATGTGGAAAAGATCCTTTGTTCGTAGTTGGTTTGGGAGTTACAGTTGAAACAATTGTATCAGTTATCAAACTGAGGAGTTG
>NZ_JAAHHU010000214.1:0-8667 GCF_010672095.1 Moorena sp. SIO3I6
TGAGTTCTGTGGGATGTACCGTAGTACCGCAGCCATAATTCATCTCCGCCATCAGTGGAGGAATTTTCAGTCCTGGCAGTTGTAAGGGGCTACTTTGGACACAACACAAACCAACTTGGGGTGTTTGAGCGACTTCAGAATAAAATTCAGCAGTTGTTTCGAGATAGGTCATCTGAATCCTTTACTTGGCAAAGATGGTAATGCTATTGATAGTAGGGTGGAAATTGAAAACTAATTTTGAACCAGTATAGTTCCTCAGTTGAGCTTTAATGCTACAAAATTCATGTATCGTCTGATACCAAATCCCGGTTCAAAACCCCGTTGATTATTTTGATCATCTAGTCAGCGAAGCGCAGACTTTGTCATCTTCGAGAAGGCTTCCCCTATGTCTAGCCGCTATTTATTATTGGTTTAGGCTAAAGGGAAGCTATAAGTGGGATTTGGAATTAACTTGCTGTTGCAGGCTTTTAATCCAATTTGTCTTCAGGCAAGCAACGGTAGAATACCTTGCCTCACCCTTAGATGCTATTAAACTCATGCCAGATGAATTTTTAGAGTAGTACACCATGAATTTTTACTGAGATTACCACGCGATCGCTCATGCTTAGGGCATAGGATGCTGGGGTAATCAGGTGATTAGCTCATGGGGTGACTCTGGTGACTATGGTGACTCGGCTAACTCTGGTGAGTGTGGACTATTCTACGAGTGATTAACCAGACTTCATCTAAGACAGAAACTATAGTGTCCACTCAACACTGCCAATCACCTCTAAGCAGAAGAGTATGGTAGAAAGAGCTACCGAAGCAATCAGGGAGTTGATGAATGTCGAAAAACCAGTATGCAGAACGCCTCAGACAACAAGAGAGAGTTTACCTCAAGCGTGTTGCTGATTACTCTTCACTAGAGTCGATACCAGAAATCTGGCCCCTTGCTGCCCAACGCTTTGGGTCAATCATTGCTCTGCAAGACCCTCACGCTGTGGGAGCTCATGGTGCTCCAGCTTCGACCCTGACCTATACCCAGTTGCAGGAGCAAATCGAGCAATTTGCGGCTGGATTACAATCCCTAGGCTTCCAGCCAACACTGGATGAGAAGGGTATTCCTACCCGAATTGCGTTATTTGCTGATAACTCTCCTCGATGGCTAGTTGCCGATCAGGGTATCATGAGTGCAGGAGCAGTAAATGTGGTGCGCTCAGGTCAAGCAGAACGGCAGGAATTGCTTTATATTCTCGAAGATAGCGGTAGCACTGCTGTGGTGCTAGAAAACCTCAAAACTTTGGAAAAATTAGGCGATCGCTTGGATGGGCTACCCATTGAATTAGTGATTCTCCTTTCTGAAGAACAACCAGTATCGACCGGATCATCCCGACAAATTGTTAACTATACTCAACTCATGGAAGCCGGGGCATCTCGGTCTCTGACCAAAGCTAACCATAACCGGGAAACCTTGGCAACTCTGCTGTATACGTCTGGTACCACAGGCAAACCCAAAGGGGTGATGCTGAGCCATGGTAATCTCCTGCATCAGGTCAACACCCTTGGTGCAGTAATAGAAATCCAAAAAGGCGATCGCGTTCTTTCTATCCTGCCTACCTGGCACGCCTACGAACGCTCAGCGGAGTATTTTCTATTATCTCAGGGTTCCACCCAGATTTACACCAACCTGCGCCATGTCAAAAAAGACCTTAAAACCTTCAAACCTAACTTTATGGTCGGAGTACCCCGACTGTGGGAATCGATTTATGAGGGGGTGCAAAAGCAGTTTCGTGAGCAACCCCAAGGTAAGCAGAAATTAGTCCAAAACCTGCTAGGGATCAGTCAACGCTACATCGAGGCACGACGGCTTGCTCAGGGGTTGACCTTAGATAATTTAAATCCTTCACCAATCCAAAAACTATTGGCCACAGTGCAAGCTTCCTATTTATGGCCGGTTCATCAATTAGCCAATAAACTAGTTTATCAAAAAGTCCGGGAAGCCACTGGGGGAGAAATCAAGCAAGTCATTAGTGGTGGGGGTTCCTTAGCGAGGCACTTGGATAACTTCTTTGAGATTATTGGTGTCGAAGTCCTAGTCGGCTATGGCTTAACCGAAACCTCTCCCGTTACTAATGCCCGGCGTTCCTATCGTAACCTGCGTTTTAGTGCTGGACCACCTTTACCGGACACTCAAATCCGGATTGTTGACCCTGAGACTCATCAGCCTTTACCCCAAGGTCAAACAGGCTTGGTGATGGTAAAGGGAGCACAGGTAATGCAGGAATATTATCACAAACCAGAAGCTACCGCTAAGGCAATTGATCGAGACCGGTGGTTTGATACAGGGGATTTAGGTTGGGTGACCCCCCAGAATGATTTGGTACTCACTGGCAGAGCCAAAGATACTATAGTTCTTACCAATGGGGAAAATATCGAGCCACAACCGATAGAAGATGCTTGTTTGCGTAGTGCTTACATTGACCAGATTATGCTGGTTGGTCAAGACCAAAAGGCATTGGGTGCTTTAATAGTACCAAATTTAGATGCCTTGCAAGGGTGGGTAGCGGCTCAAAATCTTCCCCTTGACGTATTCGCTCAAGATGTTGATTTAAATATTAAAGAGGTTCAGACGTTATACCGGACTGAATTAAACCGAGAAGTCCAAAATCGACCAGGTTATCGCCAAGATGACCGCATCAGCACCTTTAGGCTAATTCTAGAGCCGTTTTCCCAGGAAAATGGCATGATGACTCAAACCTTTAAAATCCGACGACCTGTAGTCACGGAACGCTATCGCGCTATCATTGACGCGATGTTTGCGTGAAGTACCCCAACCTGCTTGACCAAAGGCCATGGGATTGCTCGCATTCTCAGGTCAATTCAGGGACGGTCTTATTCGTCTTATCGGCAAAGCCGACGCTACGCGAACGGGTTTCCCGCGCGCGTCCCCGACGCCTAAACCAGAGGCGCGACCCTAGGCCGGGGAACCCGGCCTAGGAGGCGCGCGGCTGCTGGAATTGGTCGTTGACGAGGCGTCCACAGGCAGACATCCGCCTTCTATCGACGTATAACTTTTACGACAGACTTACCATGGAATTACAGCTCTATGGCTAACCAGCCGGGGCAAGTCTCTTCCCGGAGACGAAACCTTAGAATAAGGCAGCCTTAATCATAAAGTTTTAACCCTTTTACGCATAGCCGACCAACCATAAAGGCTGCCTTATTCTTGCGGTAACTTCTGACCCTGAGCTGGAGCTAGTACTTTGTACACCTTTCATAAGGTAGCCTTTTAGTCAGTCAGGCGGGTCAACGACCAAATTGATTATATCACGAATCGTCGTAAGTTGTAGTCTCGCTATCCATCCCCACCGTCAAAGAAGGTGGGGAATTCCGCGAGTTTCTGTTAAAACGTTAGAAGGTTTAGAGGTGCGGGCCTCGAACCTTGAGACTGAACCTCAATCTTCTTTCTCAGAATTATTGAGCAATATAACCAGTCACACTCTCAATCCCTCAAACTTACATAGTGGAACGCATATGGACGACTCTAATAAGAACTTACTCTTGAAACGGCCAATTAATATCAAAGCCATCGTTACCCCTCGATGGAAGGAAGAGGTTCAGCAACAACTACAAAATCAAATCAACCAACTCGACGGCCAACTGCAACAGATTGATCTGCAGGGACAAAAAGCGATCGCTGAGATTAAAAACCAGAGCGTGAATCCTCCTGGTCCTCAGGTATCGCAACAAATTGAAAGCATTCAAACCCAGGTCAATCAAAAGAAAAGTGAACTGCTAGAGCAGAAAAACCAGCAACTTCAGCAACTACAACAAGTCCAAACCCTCGAACTCGACCAGGAAGTTAGTCAAGGTCAGCTAGAAAGCTTCTTCAGGGTGGAAGAGGGAGATAACCTAGTCAAAAAGATGAACGTGGAAATTCTGCTGCGGGATGGGGTTATCGAAGAAATTCGCGGTGATATTTAGTACGATGTCAAGGCTGAATTAATAGCTACAGATTAAGGAAAAGGTCACACCAGATGAATAGACACGGATAGACAGATAGTTGGTTATCTGTCTATCCGTGTTTAAAAGTGTATTGTCTTTCACCCCTTTGCCATTGAGCCAGCGATTACTGGCAAAATTCCGTAGACCAATCCTGATGACCCCGTCCCTCTCGACAGGTAAACTGTTGACCAGCCCACATGATCTGCCACTGTTTGCCAGTTTGGGCTGATTTGTTGGGGGATAACTCAATACGATACCGGATGCCACGTACAGAGTCATCCGGTAAACCCGTTTGAGTGATGGTGACTACCGCTTGATCAGGTTTAGGATAATCTACCTTGACCTGTTGATCAAAGTTTCCTTCAATCAACAGTGATTGGTTTTGACCAAAGGTAGATAATGCGATCGCTTTTGGATCGGCACCAATCAGCTGATCAGGTGTTGCCTTATTGGCTAGGTCAATGGCTTTGTAGTCTTCTCGCTTGGTCTGGACATTAGCAGGAGACTCAGTTGGTTTGGGTTCAGGGGGTTTGCTAATCAGATTGCAAGCACTCAGGATTAGGATAATACCTGTAAGCACGGTCAAGGAAAGTTTTTTGTTAAGCATTTCATACCAACTTGCATTCAATAGAAATCAAGCTAACTTGTCGGCTGTTGACAGTCAACAGTCAAAGCTCAAAACTCGACATTCAACGGTCAACACTTAACACTTAACACTCCACAAAACAGATTATTCCCTTAACCCAAGTCCATCTAATTACTGATGGTATTATTTATAGCGCTTGAACACTGACCCTGCACCCATAGCACCCAACATCAACAGACCCAATGTCGAAGTTGGTTCGGGAACTTTCTTAGAAGGCTTAGGGGGATCTGGGAAATCGCGAAACTTGATGCCAGAGACCGCACCACTTCCTGGTAGTTTAATATCTAGCTTGGTCACTGAATATTCAGGAAGATAGCTGAAATCGTAAGTGGATAGGGAGTTGTCTGTCCCAAGTGTTAGTGATTGTTTCTCTGTTGTGCCATCCTTCAGAAAGGCTTCCAGATATCCGTTTGTATTATTTAGATTCTCATCAATGTCTATAAGGGTGACATAATCGAGAGAAACGGGTTTATCAAAAGCAAAGGAAATGATGCCACCGCCAGCCCAGTCGTCAGGTTCTTCATTTGTGTTCTCATTGATAATTAAGACGTTACCCTGTGGCTTCGTCCCAAATGAAGGTCCCGTGGCTAAGTCAGCGTCTCCACCGCTGCATGTAATCCCAAAATCAGGTCCGCAATTGCTGTTGAATAACCTTAAGGGATGATTAGACCCTTTATTACTGGTTATATGCACACCGAATTTTGCCCATTGCTCACCAATATTTGTTTTAGTTCCCGCCTGGAGAAGGTTACCAGCATCATCCTTTTCAAAATCCAGTAAGTATGTATCAGCTAGAGCGGGATTAGCACCTACTGTTACCAAAGTAACTAAGGCTGCTGTGAGCGTAAGTGTTGATAACTTTTTCATGGTTTTTAAACCCTTAAATACTTACTGAATTTTAGCGTTTTAATCGTTTTTTTTTATTTTTTTGGAGAGTTTTAATTAACGCTTTCCATCTAATTTTACGTTCCAAAGTATATGATAATAGTGATCTTATGTTGGCTTACCTTATCTGTTAGGTATAAGTTTCCTCTCTTGGGATAAATTATTCATTTATTCAATGTGTGAGTCTATTAATTAAAGATTTAGTGAAGTGACCTTCATTCGGGAACCAAAATCGATACAATTTAAGATTATACTAAACTAGATATTAGACTGACCCTGTCAGCCGTCAAGGGTACCTATAATGAATTGTGGGAATTTTTGATCAAAAGTTCCCTACTCCCTACTCCCTACTCCCTACTCCCTACTCCCTGCTCCCTTTGCTAGATAAGAGCTTTTAGTTAAAAGCCATGAGCATGTATAGAGTGATTGGTAGCTACCCACTCCCCTAATCCCTAATCCCAAGGACAAACAGGATATCCGTATTGTAGAAAACCATGGAAGCCCGCCTCATGGTTTCTTTACAGAGTACGATGGCTTTCTGGGGCTTATTCAAGTTACAATGCAAGCTGGCATAATGTTTTTGCTAGCTCTCTAGAATTGATTTAGAAGACCACCCCATGATTCACGAAGTTTTCATGCCCGCCCTCAGTTCAACCATGACCGAAGGCAAAATCGTTTCCTGGGAAAAATCTCCCGGAGACAAAGTCGAAAAAGGTGAAACCGTGGTGGTGGTTGAGTCGGATAAGGCTGATATGGACGTTGAGTCCTTTTATGAAGGATATCTTGCCACAATCACGGTATCAGCTGGTGACTCTGCTCCGGTGGGAGCCCCGATTGCTCTGATTGCGGAAACGGAAGCGGAAATTGAGGCAGCTAAACAACAAGCTGCCCAATCTACACCAGCTACTGACACAGCAACGCCTCAGCAAGCAACGGCCTCAACCCCAGAACCGGTACAGACAGCTCCCGCTGCCATTGCTGATACTCCCAGCCGCCGTAATGGCCGAATTATTGCTTCTCCCCGAGCTCGTAAACTAGCGAAGGAATTACGGATTGATCTGAATACCTTGAGAGGAAGTGGTCCCCATGGCAGGATTGTGGCTGAGGATGTGGAAGCAGCAGCAGGTAAAGTGAGTACTCCCCCGGCACCAGTAACCACCACCCCAGCACCACCCCCGACACCGGCTGTAATGCCCACTCCCATCCCAGCAACTATGCCAGCGCCTCTGCCAGCACCTGCTGCGGCTGTACCCCTGGGAGAAGTGGTGCCGTTCAATACCCTGCAAAATGCAGTGGTGCGGAATATGATGGTCAGCCTGCAAGTGCCTACCTTCAGGGTTGGTTACACCATCACGACCGATGAGTTAGATAAGTTATACAAAAAAATTAAGCCTAAGGGTGTTACCATGACCGGGCTGCTGGCTAAGGCAGTAGCGGTTACCTTGCAGAAGCATCCCTTGGTCAATGCTAGTTATACCGAACGGGGAATTCAGTATCACAGTTCGATTAATGTAGCTGTGGCTGTGGCAATGGCTGATGGTGGATTGATTACCCCAGTATTGCGCCATGCGGAGCAGCTGGATATTTATTCTCTGTCTCGCACTTGGAAAGATTTAGTAGACCGTGCCAGAACTAAGCAGTTGCAGCCAGAGGAATATAATTCCGGTACTTTCACCCTATCCAATTTAGGAATGTTTGGTGTAGACCGGTTTGATGCGATTTTGCCCCCAGGACAGGGTTCTATTTTGGCCATTGGTGCATCCCGTCCTACGGTAGTAGCTACCCCTGACGGCATGATGGGAGTAAAGCGTCAGATGCAAGTGAATATTACCTGTGACCACCGGATTATCTATGGTACTGATGCTGCAGCGTTCTTGCAAGACTTGGCGAAGTTGATTGAAACTGATCCGCAGTCGTTAACTCTATAAGCCATTAATCGTAGGGTGGGCAGTGCCTAGCAACGCCCTTTGCAAGCTTGATTATCTGTCTGGTGCACTGCCCACCCTACATGAACTGCTTGATCACTCAGAGGGGCGCACCGTTGTGCCCCCCTCTCAATAATATTGTTCACTATTTCCCTTAACAGTTAGCTTTTCGCAATTTCCCTCCAGCAGTAAACAAACCAGCCACAGCGATTAGACCAAGCACAGTAGAGGATTCAGGTACATCTTGTGGTTCCGATGAAGACGGTTCTGGAGGAGCGCCAAGGAAGCCCACTTGGTAGGTGGCATTGTGAGATGTACCATCTTCTAGGTTGACTAGCCCAGATGGTGTGGGAACGAAACCGTAAAGGTATTCAGTTTTGCCATCGTATTCAACCTTGACAATTTCACTAGCCCTTATACTAGGTGGTAATGGTAGTTGAAAACCAGGCGATAAAAGAGCCATCATCTGTTCCAACTGATCAAACGTATCTTCGAACGCATCTCGAGCATCAAGGTGACCTGCTAGCCCAATGCTAATGTGGCCTGTTGCGTTTTGGTTGACGTAGGAAATATTGGGATCGCTAAATCGTTGCAATCCTCCATTATCGCTAAATAGTGTATAGAATTCATTAACTATGAAATTGCTGCTAGCATAAGATCCAAGACCGTGTGCAGTTAAGGCATCACTGACCCACTCCTGACCTAAGGTTATGCCATCACTATCAAGATCACTGTTCCAGTCAGCTAATGTCAGACTGCTCAAGGTGATGTCCTTACCACCGATGTCACCGGTTAGGCTTGTGACATCGGTATAGGTGGCAAAGTCGCTGTTGCTCAGAGTTTCACTGCTGGCAAATAGCTCTACGTTTCCACCAGGGTCACTAGCGTCACCTTGCAAGATAGTTGACAAAATAGCATTTGGAGCTTCATAGGTATTCGTACCGTCAGATGCATACTTGAGGTAGTCACTACCTTCCAGGGTCGCTCCCGTGAGGCTTCCAGCAACAGCTGGGGTAGTGGCGATCGCACTCATACCGGCAATAATTGAGGCTCCGAGCCACATTTTCATTACTGTGCTTTTCATTGACATGTCTCCCGATACTTTTTAGCTATCAAAATCTACTTTGCCGATTTTAGCCCACTAATGCAAGCTGCTTAAGCAGCCAGGGGGTATCTCCCAAGGCCAAGATAGGTTTTGTTCCGCTCAAGGCGCAATTATCTGTGTTA
>NZ_JAAHHU010000215.1:0-8658 GCF_010672095.1 Moorena sp. SIO3I6
AAGGCTTGAAAGCCTTGTCGGGTATGCCTTCTGCCTTCATGCAGCCAGCCCTATTTATTTCCTATTCATAATTCCTAAAATTTGTCAAGTTTTTTGTAAAGAAATATGTTTATAAAGCATAGCTTAATAAGGGGGGAGCCATACTCAAAGTCCCCCGAGCGAGGGATTGCTCGCTCGGGGGATAATGGGGGCTTTTCCAAAACCAGACCATCGCCCATGCATACTTCAATTGAGCAACACCCAACTCCTAATCCAACTATGGAGGATAGTTGGTCAACACCAGTCGGTGGAGATCAGGTAAGCCAGGGGAATAATAGCGAAGTTTTTGTTACTTCAGGGGATGTACAATTGTCTAGGGTGGAATCAGGGGCTACAAGAAGGCAGAAGGTAGAGGGCAGAGGGCAGAAGCTGCCCACAATTACTCCTGTACAAGAGCTGACCCTAGATGAAGAACTCTTCCGTTCTTCCTCCTTTGCTCCCTCAACCCAACCTATATCTAAAAAACCGACTCTGGGCAGGAATGAAGAAGTAGTCTTACCAAAGCATTCGAGTAATGTTCAGGGTTTGAAAGAACTGGCCGAATTATTACCTTCCCAGGAACAGCTAGATTTAGCAAACCCTAATCTGGTTAGTGCCTCTGATCCCACGTTGTACTCAAACCTAGTAGATCCGGAGGACTTGGAGGATAACGGAGATCAAGTACTATTTACCAACGCAACTCCCGATCAACTGATTGATGACTATGGGAGTGGTGAAGAAATTAGTGGTGCGAGTCCCGAAACCTTGCAGAGGTTTCCCTTGGGTGCGGATATTGATATTGCATCACCCCAGGCTCTTCAAACTTCCAGTGATCCATCAGCCATCAGCCATCAGCTATCAGCCATCAGCCATCAGCCATCAGCTATCAGCCATCAGCCATCAGCTATCAGCCATCAGCCATCAGCCATCAGCCATCAGCCATCAGCCATTACCCATTACCCATTACCTATTACCCATCAGCCATTACCTATTACCGATTACCCATTACCCATTACCCATTCTTCCGATCCCAGCAAGCTAGAAACAGAGGTTGAAACAGAGATGATCAGCCGCAACGGTACACCAGAAATGGACTTAGATGAGATTATGGACGCGATCGCTCGCAAAGTCAGTCGCGAATACCGTAGATTTTATGGGAGCAGCTAATCATGGCTATTGAGTTAGGAGGAATTAAGCTAAACCGGGTGCATCGGCTGGTCACCCTAGAGCAAGCGAATTTGATCTCCCATCGTGTTCCTGGTATGGCAGGAAACCTTGTGCAGGACTTGGGACGGGATTCAGTATTCTTAGGGATTAGTGGTATCTTTTACGGTTCTCAAGCAAGTAAGGACTTGGAGAAACTGCGACAAATTTACAAACAGCGGAAACCTGTGGATTTTATTGCCGAAATTGTTGGCAGAAGCTACTTTGGCCAGGTTATTGTGGAACGATTTGAGGTGTTTCAATTAGCTAAGGAGCCAGAGCAGTTCAGCTATACTTTGACCATTGCTGAGTATACTGATCCTCCTAGTAGTCAAGGGTTTGCAGGTGTTGCTAAGGTAGACGATTCGATTCAGGTTAAGGCGAAGAATCTGATGGATGTTGCCACTCTTCCTGATGCTCTACAACTGGGTACTATTCCGGAAATTACTAACCCATTTGAACCGTTAAAAAGAGCTTTAGAACCCGTACAAGAAGCCACAAAAGATTTAGATAAAGTAACAGAAGGATTAAAAGCTATTTTTGGGATTTAAGTTGCCGTTTTTAGCTTTAAACCAGCTTTTACACACAAGATTAAGTTAATCAGACTCAAGATTATGGCACTCTCTATTGTCGAGCAATTCAAAGACATTAATCCTAAAGTAGCATTTGCTGATGCTCAAAATCAATGTACTCAAGCGGAAAGTACTGTTGCTCAACTGGCTCAAAATGGTCTTCCTGATGTTGGTAATTATCAGCAGCAAATAGAAGAGCAGCTTCCTCAGGTCGATTTTACAAATGTAAAGAAGATAATTGCCCAGGTGCCTTTATCTGCTGGGGAACTGAAAGCAGAATTATCCGGAAAAATCGACCAACTCACAGAACTTAACTTCGACAGCCTTACCGCAGCCATTCCCTTACCCAAGGCAGCTGATTTCGGAGATTTGAAGATTGCTGATGAAATTAAAGATACGATTTCCTCTTTAACTCAAGACTTGATAGGTAGTTTCAGTATCGGAGAATTGCCTACAGGCACACCAACTATCTTTGGGGAATTTGAATAATTTGTCACCAAGGCAGGGATGCTACCTGTTCGCACCTTGGATGTTTTATTCAAAGGACTAAAAAAATTACTCGATAAATTGTCAGATCCAGATGAATTACTGAAAAAATTTGAGTCACAAGCCCTCACCGAAATTTTTAAGGAACAGATTAACTCCTTAGCAGAACAACTTCCTTCCAAGGCTATTAGCCGCATTGAAAGTAATATTAAGCGGCGAATTGAATTAATAGCAGAATATAACAAACTGCTGGATTCCCTAAAAGACCCTACTTCCCTAAAAAAAGAGCAATTTAAAGAACTGATAAAAAGAACTAGAGCGATTGCTAGAGAATTTGAGAGCATTGATGCTAGCACAAAGACAGCTCTGGCAAATTTACAAAACTTTGATATCACAAATTTACAAACTGCTTTAGAGGAATTAATTAGTACTACAGAAGGTGGTGCTACTACAGGAGGTTTAGTTCCTTTCTTTAATAAAATCAAGACTTATATTGAGACTCTGACAGCTAAAGTTAAAACTATTACCGATAAACTCAGGGAGTTTGCCCATAAAATACCAAAGGTTATTGAACAAGCAATTAGTCAGGTTGAGGAGATTGCTACTAAAGTCACCAAAGCTATTACCGACAAAATTCAGCAGGGAGAAGAGCTGTTAAATAAAGTCAAAAGCTATCTTGAAGAAATTATTCAAAAGGTTAAAGAGTTTCTTAAAAATACTTATGGGAAGTCCCAAGAATTAGTTAAACCATTTAAAAAAGTATGTAATGAAGCCTCCACAACTATTGTTGGTAAAGTTGATGAATTTTCTAAAAACCTCGAACAGCAAACTGACCACATAAAAACGTCAATTGAAAGTGTTAATACTCAAATTAAAACCCAGCTCAACCGAGAGCAGTTAGACCATAAAATCAATGAGCTGTTTGACAAAGTTAGTGCCATTTTGGACAGTCCTCAGATTACTAATGCCCTAAAACAAGCTGAAGAGGGTATGGGGACAATTACTGACAATCTCAAAGAAGTGTCCCTTAAACCAGCGTTTCAAGTGGTGGTAACCAAAAGCAATGACTTGGAGAAGGAGTTAAAAGCGGTTGATGTCTCTACCCTTAGTACCCCGGTTAAAACCGCACTAAAAGTGGGAACAGAGGTAATTAAAGCGGTGGATGTTCCGGGTGTCGTTAACCCTGAGTTGAAAGCTGCCTTTGATGAGATTTTAGCTCCCTTAGACAATATTGTGGCTTTAATCGAAGGGGAATTTAATAAAATTAACGACAAAATTGAATCTTTACAACCTGGTACTCTGGTGGTTGATTTTCTCGAGCCCTATCTTACTCCTGTGATCAATAAATTAAATGAGTACAAGCCTTCTATACTTCTTCAACCAGTTAAAGACTTTTATAATGATATCATTGAAAAACTAGAAGTGATTAATCCCAAGCAATTGTTGGATTTGTTAGAAGAATTATACGAAAAGTTGTTAGGGGTGATTGAGTCCTTATCTCCCAAAACGATAACAGATTTCCTGAATCAGCAGCTGGCAACTGTCAAAACCCAGCTAGATAATTTACCTGTCGAGAAGCTTGTGGGCAAAGTGACGGATGGTTTGAGTCAAGTAGATAAGCTGATGGCGAATATCGGGTTGTCAGATGTCCTCAAGTCAGATTTTTGGAACACTTTGCAGGAGATATTGAGCTTCAGTTTTGCCGAAAAAATTCAAGAGGTTGAGAAAATCCGAGATGGGATCGTGACCAAGGTGAATGCAGTTGATGAGCAGGGTTTGACACAGCAATTGCAGGAACTCCAAAACGCGATCGCAACTTACACCCAGACTCCCGATGATCTAGCAACCGATGGCGTTGCCGGACAAGTTACAGCTTATCAGCAGGTGGTAGCAACTCTACCAGCACCACCAGCAGCCAGCTTGCCAACTCTACCAGCAGAAATTGCTGTAGATTATGAAGATTTGCGAAAACGCTTGGAAAACCTTTATCAAAACTTTACTGCAACTTCCCCCCAAGAGGTTCTCGAACAAGTCAATACTATCGTTACAGACACCACTAGACTCCAGGGGAATGAGAGCCAACGCGATCGCTTGCAAGAAAGTGCCAACCGCACTTCTCCTCAGCAGGTAATGGCTAACTTCAAGCAAGTTATTCCCGATGAACTCAACCGACAGATTGTCAATCCTCTGCGGGAAATTCTCCAAGCTTTGGACAAATTACTAGAGCAGCCTCGTACTGTTCTTGGTGACATTGGCAATGTGATCAAAATTATCGAGGATGCTCCGAAACGATTAGTGGAGATTCTCAGCCAGGTTGCTCAGACGCTAGGAGACCAAATTCGTCAGGCAATTAATGGGGTTAAGAATGCCATTGACAGTCTGACTAATGAGGTAGTAAAAGCAATCGAAGGGACATATACAACAACTTTGGAAACCTTAAAGTCTCTGAGGCCGAAGCTACTGCTGAATTCCTTTGATGAGAGTGACTTTAAAGATATTGATAGTTTAATCCAAAAACTTGCTCAACCCGAGGATAACGTTTCTAAGTACATCAATAGTAAGCTTTCTGAGACTACTAAATTGTTGCTAAAGGCGAAGACAGAAGGAACTAAACAAGCGGTGATTCGAGAGTTGAATAACCTGCTGCTCCAGGAAGACTTCTACAATAAGCAACGGTTTGAGGGAGTAACCTTGACTACCGAGGTTAAAGTTTTAAGTTTAGGTGACTATAAAAGTGATCTGGTTCACTTTAACCGTTTGTTAATCGAAGCGAGTTATACCCAAGACCTGATTGTGATGAATATGGAATCAATTTTCCCTTATTTAAAAGACAAGCTCAAAGAGATTTATCCTCAAAACATTGTTGATGAACTAGACCAGTTACATGGAAATATAATCCAACTATTAAGAGACATTCCTCAGGCAGTAGGTGATGCTCTAGATAGCCAGTATCAGCAAAAAGTAGTGCAAAAGACCGAAAAATTGCGAGGAGCTATTAATAAGCTTTTTTTAGCACTGCGGCAACGGCTTGAGCAGCTAAAAAGTGAACTGGATATTGGTTTGGAGGATGTGGCTGATTCTTTTGATCGCTTGTTGAATGCTTTGCCGGTTTAGTTAGGGAATAGGGAATAGGGAATAGGTAATGGGTAATAGGTAATAGGTGATTGGGAGGGTAGTGCTATATCAAGTTTATCTTGATCGCTAATTTTCCCAATTCCCGATTCCCGATTCCCGATTCCCGATTCCCCATCCCCCATTCTAAATTCTAAATTCCAAATTCTAAATTCTCCTGATGTTAAAAATTGCTTACACCATTAAAATTGGTAGCGTTGTCTGTAACGCTGGGCAACAAACGCAGCTCATTGAGTTGCGATCGCATAGTTCTTTAACTATTCCGGTTAATACCTGCTGTCTTGTTCTAGGGTTACCACAGGGTTTAACTATCAGTCCAGAAGAGCTGGTATCGGTGGAATTGGGCTATGAGAATAAGCAAACGTTAGTCTTTACCGGTAAGGTTAGTAGGGTAGACTGGAGCATTGACCGTGTCAGGATTGAGGCTGCCAGCACTTTTGGGAGTTTGACCGCAGCTCGGTTAAATCGGGTTTACGAAAAACCAAATGCTGGAGATATTGTCAAAGATATTCTCAAGTTGGGCAAGGTGAAGGTGGGGCAAGTGGAGAATGGTCTGAAATTTTCGGTCTATGGGGTGGGAGAGTTGAGGTCAGCCTATGACGAGCTCGAGACCTTAGCACAACAATGTGGCTTTGATTTCTATGCCAACACCCAAGACAAAGCTGTATTTGCCAAATATAACCCTGCCAGTACCCATCAATTCAAATATGGGGAAGACATTCTGGCCTTGGAATTGGAGCAACCCCATCCTGGGGTTGAGCAGGTAGAAATTTACGGGGAAAGTCCCAGCAGTCAAGGACAAGGAGAACAGGCTTACTCTTGGCTTACGAAAAAAGAGGTTAAGGGTACTGCTGGTTCCGGTTCTGGTTTTACGACTCTACGACTGACTGACCCCACAGCTCGTACCCAGGCAGTTGCTCAGAAAATGGCTGAGGCGGTTTTGGCTAAGCAGCGCCAGAAGCAACGGGGTGAAATTAAGGTGCTAGGTAATGCTAATGTCAAGCTAGGAGATGAGATCAAGGTGTCAAAAATGCCGATGGCTACCCTGAATGGTAGCTTCAAAGTCACGGGAGTGAGCCACCGTCTCAATCGCCGTAGTGGTTTTTGTACTGTAATTGATTGGGAGGAAGTGTGACAGACTCGATTGTTGGAGTAATGCAGAAGGTTGCTCGGCAGGAAGCACGTAAAGTTTACACTACTGAGTTGGGGATTGTGACAGCGGTGTTTCCCCATACCTCTGAGAGTGACAAGGACAACTACCAATGTTCAGTCAAGTTAAAGAACAAGAAACAGCCAGACGGCAAAGACTTTGAATTGCGCAAAGTGCCAGTAGCAACCCCCCATTTAGGACTGGTTAATATTCCCAATGTTGGGGATTTGGTGTTGGTTACCTTTATTGGGGGTAATCTCAATGCTCCTGTGATTATTGGTCGGCTCTACAATGACCAAGACCAACCCCCTGTCAACAAGGAAAAGGAATTCTACCTACAAAATAACCCGAAAGACGGGGGTAGTTTGAAAATTGATCAGGAGGGGGTAGTTACTATTACTAGTAAAAATGAGAAACAGGTGATTACTGTCGATGATGAAAAAATTGATCTCACCAACGAAAAGTGCCATGTCACCCTGGAAGGAGGAGATGCTACCCTGAAAAACGAAAAATGTACCGTGGCTTTATCTGGTGGTAATATCACTATTGATAACGGCACCTGCAAGATTAAAGTTGAAAGTGGGGGCATCACCATTGATGCAGCTAGCTCTAATGTCACCGTCAAAAGTGTAGGTTCGATCAAGATTGGGGATGCAAGTACGGCTTCTGTACAAGTTGGTGGACGGTTACCGGCTAATGCGGTTGGTGATAGTGACGATATTATTCTGAGTACCCACACCCATGTGGGTAACCTCGGCGCTCCCTGTCCGGTGATGGTGCCAACAGAGAAGATTAATTCAATTCAGGCAAAGGCGAGAAATACCAAGGTGGGGTAATGGTTAGAATCAAAGGGGCAAATAGCGATTATAAATTTTTAAATGGCTCAATTCAAGATCTAAAAGGAGACCATCCTGTTTACCTCAAAATTTTCGTCTGTCCTTATGATATGCCTAGCCCCATTGAGGAACCTGATGAAAATGGTTGGTGTGAGGGGACAGATGAGCAATGTCCTCATGGTAAAAAGAATGGTGAAAAAAGTCCTGGTCATGCTCTAATTTGTTTACATCAAGAGGATGGTATTTCCCTAGAAACGAATAACAACGTAACGGCAACCGGACCCCTGGTGGCTGAGAAGGGAATCACGATTAAGGATGAGCTGGTGTTGGATGTCTCAGAGGCAAAGGCGGGGTTGGTGATCACGATGAAGGGAGAGGAAATTTTACGCCTTAATATTTCTGATCAAGGTGATATCGAATTGTCCCCTCTCAATCCATCAAAAACTCTTAAAATTAACGGCAATTTGGAGGTAACTCAAGGCTTGACGGTTGCAGGTAAGGAGTTACCAATTTAGGGAATCGGGAATCGGGAATCGGGAATCGGGAATGGGTGATGGGTAATAGGTAATAGGTAATGGGTAATGGGTAATGGGTAATGGGTAAAGAATATTCTATTATTTTACTGTAGACAATATAATTATAAATAGAGGAGATTAATGAAATCACAGCTTCAAGAAGCGGTCAACATTGCTCAGTCCCTTTCATTAGCAGAGCAGCTTGAACTACTCAAAATACTATCCACAATTATTCAAAAAAACCATGCCCTAGAAATTCAAACTATACCAGAAGGCGATAATACTGACTTTTCAGCAGAAAGCTTTCGCAAATCTTGGCAGCAAGCTGTGACTGGACAAACCCTACCCATTTCTCAAATCTGGGAGGGAATTGATATTGACTGACGCTCCGTTAGTTGAGGTGCAACTTACTCCTGAGTTTCAGCGTAAATTGAGAGCAGTCAAAAAAATACAAATTAAAGTAGGGTGAACAAAGTTATCTTATCTAGAATACTCATGTGAATCAAAATGTTTTTGCCCACCCTACAAGCTTGTTTGTCAAATCAGTTTAGTGCGATCGCAAAATTCCCCATTCCCCATCAACCATCAGCCATCAGCCATCAGCCATCAGCCATCAGCCATTCCCGATTCCCGATTCCCGATTCCCGATTCCCGATTCCCGATTCCCGATTCCCGATTCCCGATTCCCGATTCCCGATTCCCGATTCCCGATTCCCGATTCCCGATTCCCGATTCCCGATTCCCGA
>NZ_JAAHHU010000216.1:0-8651 GCF_010672095.1 Moorena sp. SIO3I6
TACATGGACCACCAATAATCACCAGTTCTGAGCCACCGAAGACAACTTGTTCTGAGAGTCTAACGATGGTTTGGTGATTGGGGTTAGTAGCTAGTGCTAATTTAGCGTTCAACATGGGTTTCGGACTCCTTAGTTAGAGATTTAGTTAGAGATTTAGTTACAGATATGGACATAAAAAAAACCCGGTTCCTTGAAGGTTCCGGGTTGCTGTGAAAGGTTGGCACGACCATTACTACCCGGAACGATTTCTGGGCCAAAAAAAGTAAAAGCCGTAAATGTTGTAAAGGTAGGTGGTCATGTCTTGCTCTTGTCGCTGCTTTGCCTAAAAAAACAAAGGACCGCAGATTATATTGCTGCGGTCCACCGGGGGGTTCCATATGGAACTATCGTCACCTCCGGTGAACTTCCCTAAACCAAAAATAAAAGTAATAGCTGGGGCTGAACATGTCTCTTTGCGGCTAAGCCATGAAAAATTTGGCAATTTCTTTTTACTGCTACTACCCTAGCAAGGGTAATAGCGTGATGTCAATAGTTACTGGGAAATCAGGAAAATACTGAGCTACTACCTCTGGCTTCGATGCAGCCTAATCCTATATATGCTTGTCTAGTCTTTCACGATATTTGCCCAATACATGATTTAAGATCACAGTATAAGTGCTCATTGCTCAGTTTAACGAGGCAAAGCCGTTGAATGCTAGTTTGATTGAAGTCAAAGTTCATTCCTCGTTACGAGATTTTCTGCGATCGCAGGGTCAACCCAATTGGCCTCACCAATTGACTATGGCGAGGCTAGTGGCACGAGCCTTGCGGTTAGGGCGTTCTGCTTTGATTCAGACCGGTTTAGAACCCTTGCAGGAAACCTCTCTACAGTCTTCCTATCGCCTGAGTTACCTAGCACCAGCACTAGTTTGGTCTGGACCTGTGATCGTAGTAGCACCCTTATGGATACAAGAATGGTTGCTGCAAAAGGAAATTCCCCTTTTACAACAGTGCTTTGGTAGCGATAAGGTAATTCATACCAGCGATAGGTTTCCCGATCAACCCTTCCAAGGACTATTGATTACCTCACCAGAATCTTGGCTAACAGACCGCTTGAAGAACAAGGGCTGGTTTCCTAATCACATCCCTACTGTGATTGATGGTGTGGATGACCTAGAATCTTGGACTAGTAACCAGCTTAAAGGCTGCATCCAGCCCCAAGACTGGGACGCACTGATGCAAGCCCACCCACAAGAGGCTGATTTGATTCGGGATGTGCGGGTAAAGCTAACCAAAGCCTTATTTCAGCGCCCTGTTAACCCCTATGAGTGCTACCTGATTGAAGCTGATCAGCAAGATGGCTTGGAACAGCTATTTGATCGACTAAGTTCCCTAAGCACTGAAGCACAATCTCTGTATCGGCTAAAACCCTGGGAAAAGTTTTGCCACTTCTGGCAGCAGTCAGGTCAGCTAATGTGGGCAACCGTTGCGCGATCGCAAGGTCAGTTTTCCTTATATAGCGCACCAGTAGAAGTGGCTACAGCCTTAAATCCCATTTGGTCGAGACAGCCAGTAGTGCTAATCGGTGGGGCTCTAGATTTAGAGAAAACTGCCTCTGTTTACCGTCAGCAGCTCGGATTAGGCGAGTTAACCTGTTTGAAGTTTTCCCCTCACCGACAGATTCAACTGTATTTGCCCGATCGTCTACCCATGCCCAATACAGAGCGATTTCAAAACGCTCTGACTCAAGAAATTCGCACCCTACTAAACCTAAGTCCTGACATCACCAGACCAGTCGTTATTTTAGTTGGAGATGTCCCCCTCAAAGCCCAGTTAGGGGCAGTCTTAGCAGCAGAATTTGGTTCCCGGGTGCAGGTAGAAACCACCAGTCTCAGTGACAGAGGTATTTTGATTTGTGGCTGGGAATTTTGGCATAGGTATCAAGCTCAAATCCCCTCTCCCCAACTGTTGATGATTGCTACCTTACCAATTCCCTCTTTGGAAAATCCATTAGTTGCTGGTCGAGTCGCTTACTACAAGCAGCAACTAATGGATTGGTTTCGTTTATATTTATTACCAACAGCATTAAGAGAATTACAACGAGCAGTAGCACCAGTAAGAGCTACTCAAGGCTGTGTTGCCATCTTAGATAATCGTGTAAACCGCCGCAGTTATGGACGCCATGTGCTATCAGCCTTGAGTCCTTTTGCTCGAATTAATTATTTAGATGCTAGTTGGTTTAATTCAGATGCTCCAGAAGGACAAGATAGTTGGCTTTAGAAAGTGAGTAGGTTGGTCAAATTAAAGCCAATCACATTAAAGCCAAAATGTTGAGGAGCCCAAGTCCTAATTACAATCCAAGTTTTCATTAACTGTTCTCACCCCTACCTAATTATCAAATTGCCGTATTGATAGCACATATTCTCCTTGATTCGCACTATAATTTGTTGAAACATCAAACACTAAACCATCTGTCTCGGCCTTGATATCAATTACATTCGGTAGATTTCCTTCTTTATTAAAGCTCAGTAGCTGATAAAGTCTATCTCCTACTTTGACAACACTCCCTAACTTAACTCTCGATTGAATCATTCCTCCAGCCGGAGCATAGTATCTCTCGATGTTATCTTTAGATGCTAATTGCATTTTGTAGGAGTCTGGATCAGTTATCGGTAAATCCGGTAGTTTTAACATTCCTTTTTTCGACAAATAGTTTTTGATACCGTATACTCCATTTTTTACCGACTCTGGATTCATTTGCATCCCAGATCCCAATTCTAGAGTCCATGATTCAATATCAAACTGAAGGGTTCTGCCTAACTTAGCCAAGGCTTTCTCTAACCCTTGCCAAGGCTTAATAAATGCCTCATCGAAAGCATCACCATCATACTCATCTTCATGCATCACAATTCCATAATCGAGAAGAAAGTCTTTGGCGCTTTCTTCCCGAGAGTAGAAGCCATACAAGAAATCAAGTCCTTGATTAGTAGAACTATGGATATCAATCACATAGTTAGCATCTACACATAAAGATTGCAGTTGATAGCGGTAAAGGTGACGAAACGGTAATCCCCTCGGAGAGTAGCAGTCTTCTAAGTGTTGTTTCAAGCTAGACTGGATCCGTGCTAAATAGTTATTTCTGATTTCATCAGGGTTCAAATTAAGTTGAGATTGGGCGAAATCCTCTAAATCATCACACTCTTTTTCATAGTCCCAAAAAATCCTATTCCAGTCTTGACCATCGTAAGGATTGAATCCTCCTGTGGCAAAGAAATGACTACGCTGATTAGTGCTAGCTGGATTACAAACAGGGACCAGCCAGATTTCCCCAGTCAGCTGAGTGTCATCCAGAGTGCTCAAAAAGTCAATCAACTGGTGAATCACTGCATTACCAACAATTTCACAACCATGGAGATTGCCTTGTAAATATGCCTTCTTTCCTGGTTGGGAGCCAACGAATTTATAGACTTGGAGCGAAATGCGATCGCCTGAGGTGAGTTGCTGAATTGGAATAGTAGAAATAGTTGGATTCATATAGCAGTTTTAAATTGGGTTAGGTAAAACGTCCTGGGTTTTAGGGAGTAGGGAGTAGGGAGTAGGGAGTAGGGAGTAGGGAGTAGGGAGTAGGGGTAATAAAATTGACTGTACCTCATAAGGATACCATTTAAAAACATTTACAAATATGTCATTAACAATCTTGCTGATTTATCATAACATCAAAAACTCTTCGGTTCTCTTTCCTACTGTTCGATGTTCCCTGTTCCCAAGTTCCCTTTTTCTATCAATCCTAATCAGCCCTCACCTCTACGCGGATATTCTACAAGTGGCGGGAGAGTAACTGGCAACCCGAAACAGATGCGATTGGCCGTAGGCCACGCGGGGCGCGTTCGCTTTCCCTATGGTGAGTTTCTCAATAGACCTATGTCAGCTTCCATATTTGGCTAGCCAATCCAATGTCCACATAAACGGAATTCCAGCTGCAACGGCTGCCTCAGCATCTTCGTTGCGATTGACCTTCGGTCACGCTTCGCGATCGCCAACCATCAAAGCTGAAGAGCCGCTCGTTTTAAACTGCAAAATCATTCCCGGCTTTGGTTTTCGGTATTCTCCAGCGTATGTTTTACTGGTTACTTCAGAAAAGTAGTGTTGCTCGCAATAATAACAGGTTGTCCCATAGTCAGGACAAAAAATAATTCCTTTGAGCTGGGGAAGCAATTTAAGAGTTTTCTGTTGCTCTTTAATACAATTCTTCAGGGTTTTATGTCGGGCTGCAACTCCAGCCTGATTGGTCACCCCAAGAATGATATAACCCTTATTTTTGAAACATTGCAGAGCTTTATCAGCTCCTTCAATAACTTTTTGCTGGTCAGGGTAGTCAATAAATCTACCGTGACCACTCGGCTGGCGAATGGTCCAGTCGCAATCTACAAATAGCTCAAGTTTTAAATTCATGAAGCTTGCTGGGTGGTACACCAATTAGCGATGCAGCGCGGTCTTGGGGAGGTCTAGTCACCTGAACTTGGTGATGGTGCTTGAGATGACCATGAGGCAGTGCGGTCTTGGGGGGAACCCCCATGAGCAACTGCCGTGGTTTCCCCCACTCGCGCTTTGCATCAAGACAGGGAATGGAGGGTTAATTTCCGACTGTATCTTCCATGAGGTCATTGGCATCAAAGCATTATATACTAAGCTTTTTAGGGCTGATGTCACCCCCTCAGTTTTTCATCAAAGCTTAATCTAGTTACTGGTTTAGTTAATGTTTTCGTGAATTTTTCTGGAATTGTGAAAATTTTGCTGAAGTTATATCTATAATTGCTTTTAAAATAAAATTCAGCCAATTCAACGAGTTGATTGAACTCCTGATTAGTTACATCCATGCTTACGACATTTGGCTTGGATGTTTCCCTTGATGGTAATCGCTGATTAAGATGCTGGCTTATTGTCTAATTAATTAGCTGAAGCCACTTGTTTTATAGAGCAATGTACTTGTTGATTAATTTCTAAAAAAATGATATAATCTTAAGGACAGAGTGTGAATATTTTCCTGATTGGTTATTACGGTTATGGTAATATTGGCGACGATTTATTTGTGGATCAGTTAACTAATTATTTCGCTAGCAAAAAAGATGTCAAAAAAATATTTATCTGTTGCCAAACTAACTATTACCAAGGTTTTAGTGACAAAGTTGTGTTCTTTAGGAATGCACAACTATCAAAACTCAAAAGAACTTTATTACTTTTGAAAAGTGACTGCATAGCCTGGGGTGGGGGAACCTTAAACCTGCAAGACAGGCCCAGGAATTTATCAAGGATGCAAGCCTTGTCAAAATTAATGGGTAAGCGTTTCTGCTTCCTGGGTGTTGGATTAGAAAGCGTGAAATCTGAGAAGAAAAAAAAGATAGCTGATATCTTTGAAAAAGCCGACCTGCTATACCTTAGAGATAACCATTCCTATGAAATGGCATTGCAACAGCTTCAACTTGCTAAATCACCTGACTTAGGAGGTGACTTGGCTTTCTTGGATTTGACTATGTATGAAAAGTTTGTCAAACCAGCCCAGCAAGCTAGTGATATTGCCAACATATCCTTCTCTGGAAAATTTTGGTGGGGTGAAGGCAGAGCTGAGTTTTATGCCAAACAGTTAATGCCACTCATTGACAAGTATAATTGTATGATTCATTTGCTACCAGGACATGTAGGAAATGAAAGAAATGATAATCGCTTCCACGAACGACTGAAAAAATATTTACCTGCTGCTAATTGCCAAATCAACTCATGGAAAAATCCGGAAGAGTTTCTAGCAATCCTCAGGCACATGGATTTTCACATAGGTAATCGCCTGCACTCAATTATACTAGCCGATATCCTTGGCATTGCCAATATTGGAATTGTTAATTCCGAATCAAAAATTAAGCATTACATTGATAAGTCAGAAATGCTACCGACAGCAAGAGTGGTAAATTTTATGGAGCCCTTGTCTATAGAGCAGATAGAAACAGTTTTCAAAAATTACAAAAGACCAGAAGAGTTTATCTGCCAAGAATCGAAAACTGCGAAAGAATGTCTTGAGAAAGTTTTTGCCAATAGATAGTTTTTACTTTATTCAAATACACTAACAACTATTATGAAACTACTGCATGTTGAAAAAATCATTGCTAATGACAGAGTGAGACTTGTTGGTCTCGTTCAGGTTGATAGCCTTGACCAAGAAATAGAGATTTATTTTGAATATCCTCAACGATTCGCTGATTTTGTAACTGAAAGCGCCGATGCTTTTGTTCCTGCCTTACTTTTACCGGCAATGGAGAAAGGTGAAAATCTGGAGATAAAACCGCTGATGTCCGCGAAACTTTTTCGCAATTTACCTACCATACAAGATATCTTTCATCAGTGGTATCCATCCCAGCTGAAAAAAGTTTTAGTAACCGCAGAATCCCCAACAAACTATGATCAAAAATCCCTTAGCAAAGTTGGGGCATTTTTCTCCTTGGGCGTGGATTCGTTTTATACCTTTATTAAACATACGAAGACCCCTAGCGACTTTGGAATTCCCCTTTCTCATTTAATTTACATGAAAGGCATTGAGCGACCTTTACGCATTTATAAACATGGTCAAGAAAAAAAGGTAATCTCAAGGATTATGGAAGTTGCCCATGCAGCCAGTATAGATTGTATTGTCGGTGAAACAAATATCCGCAATCATTTTAACTTACAATGGGGACCTTATTATCATGGGGCTGGCTTGGCTTCAGTCTCCCTTTCTCTTTCAGCAGGTTTAGAATCTGTTTTAATTCCTTCAACAGATTCTTATAAAGATGTTTTCCCTTGGGGAACTAGCCCATTACTCGACCACCTATGGTCAACGGAAAAAACTAATATAGTTCATGACGGTTCAGAGACCCAAAGGGTTGAAAAAATTGCTAACTTTTTAGCAAAAGACCCTTTTGCTATGAAAAATTTGAGGGTATGTACTAATAATGAAGGTGGTGAAACCAACTGTGGAACCTGCCCTAAATGCGTGAGAACTATGCTGCCTTTACTGATTTCTGGTAATTTAGAAAAAGCCATAACATTTCCAGATAAATTACCCAGTAATTGGAACAGAATATTGCAAATTCAAGATACTCATGATCTAAGTCATGCTGTAGCAATTTTGAAGCTAGCGAAAGAGGTTAAAGCCGAAGAAAAAATAGTAAAAGCTCTTGAGAGCAAAATAGAAAATGGTAAAGCTTATCTATTTTGCCAAGGCAAAACTATTGCTGAAGTAGTAGGTTCAATACTTCACGTTTATTTTATTAAGAAGCCATTTGATTTGGTCAAACAACCAATCAAAGACATTCTAAATAGCCTAAGTTTATATAGCGCAAACCAGGGCTGAATGACATCCTGGCCGTAGGCCACGCGGGGCGCGTTCGTTAAGGGCGAGCTTAAGCTAAAAACTTGGAAAAGTCTGGTAGAACTGATTAGCATTCAGCTTTTTCTATAGCTGAATGCTGATCCCTGACTAACCCCCTTCTAAAAACTGGGGATTAGGCCAATGATATTGCTTCTTAACAGGTCGGGGAGCTGAGTGACTTACCTTTTCTCTCCTAGCACTTTCAATAACACTCCCTTGGCAAAGCATCTGAGCCATCAAAATCATTACAGTTTCAAATACTGAGGTCTTATTATTGGGATTAACAGCCACAATTGGGGGTTGATTAGGATCGCCAATGTATGCCATGCGCATCATAATTTCCTCTGGAGTCCATGCCCCTGCAACATCAGTATGAGTCAGACCAATAATCATGGGAATAGTAACCCGCTCCTGCATAAACGATAAAATCTGACGAGCACTAGCAAAATCAGTGGTTCGATTAGCTGCCATCAATAAAATATAGGCGTGAGCTCGGCGAATCAAAATATCCCACATAAAATCAAAGCGAGCTTGACCAGGAGTTCCATACAGGTGCAAATCCAAGTTCCGATTTAAGGGACGCAAACCAAAGTCTAAGGCAACGGTCGTTTTTTTCTTAAGCAATGATGTGGCATCCGTAGCGGTTCGTTCTGTTTCAATAACCGCACCTTCGCTGAATGTTCTGACAAAAGTAGATTTGCCAGCCCCTATTGTTCCCGTTACTACAATCCGTATACTGTCCATTGGGTTATGCTTTCCTAGCAAATACTACAGGTTATCAACTGTGCCAGTAGGTTGGGGTGAATCAAGGTAATTTGTTGACGATTGACGGTTGACGGTTGATGGTTGACTGTTAGTGGTCAACCTTAAACAAAAAATAGCTTACATTGAATTTCACACACCCACTGACGTTATACCAATAACTGACGTTATACCAATAATCGAGAATGCCTTGGCCGTAGGCCACGCTACGCGAACAACAATTTTTAAAAAATTTTACCATTTGGTAATGGGTAATGGGGAATTAATGCTAGTCTTTAAATTCCCCATTACCCATTATCTATCACCCCTTAATAATAACCAATAAACCTATATTGTATCCATTTTATCTAAAAGGTATTAGTAGAGTAATACCCACAAAATTACTAGAGCAACATTGGTTTTAATTCAGCCAGAGTTCGTTTAATTTCTAACATCAATACTCCCTGCTTAGCTGCTTTACTAGCTAGAACCAGAAATACCGCTTCTTCACCACAACTGGTCAAAACGCTAAATC
>NZ_JAAHHU010000217.1:0-8640 GCF_010672095.1 Moorena sp. SIO3I6
GTCCCAGCCAAATCAGTATTGGAGGCCATTCCAGAAGCCCCCAAAACCCACCAGGGCAGATTGCGATTTCCCAAAAAGTAGGATTCTATACCCTCAGATGCTTTCCGTTGAAGAATAACCCCAAAAACGACTATGCAAATCAGGTAAATAGTAACAATGATGTAATCAACTGGATGCATGAATTTTATGATCAAGGATTAAGGATTCAAGACTCGGCTTGGGCAATCACTACTGGGGTGATCTCGGAAAAATCAATGGCCAGAAGAAAGTTTTGCATGATATCAAGTCCGAAGCGCATTGATATTGTATAATACAAGAGTCTTCTGCAGGTGTTGAGGCTATGGACTCTTAATACCAATAACAAATGACAACAGACTTTTGAGCAAACAAACAAAGACGTAAGCATGCAGCTAATGCGCTACGCCCATACGGCGGATTGCATAACTATCAGGTACACAGGATTGTTTTGGCACTTCCGACTTACCTGCTCCCTGCTCCCTGCTCCCTGCTCCCTCAAAACCCAGAAATTTGTACCTAATTGAATTGCAAACCGCTGTATGCTTACAGCATACTTGATATTATAGATGAACCCTGAAAAATTAAATTTTAATTATTAAACTTTAGTAATCAACAATCAACAATTAATCCTTAAATTGATAATTTTCCTGGAAGGATAATATGGACAAGTGTTTGTTTTCCTGGGGAACTGGTTATGTTTAATTCTCCACCGTGCAATTCAGTCAACAGTTTGGCAATGATCAACCCTAATCCAGAACCTTGTTGCTCGTAGAGTTTACGATCAAATTGCATATAGGCTCCGAGTTTAGCAATTTGAGTTGGTGTCATGCCTCGTCCCTGATCGATCACCAAAATATTTAACTTATTATCCTGGAAATAACTCTGAATCTTAATCGGCTTACCAAACTCGGAAAACTTCAAGGCATTATCAATGATTTCTTCAACAATTTTAGTGAATTTGGATTGGGAAATATTGACAACTACTTCTTGCAGTTCTAAGTGCAAATCGTCTTTCCGGTTTACCTTCAGACATTTTTGGATAGCAAGGTCTTGGATAATTGTTCTAGTAAAACTTTGCTCTCCATAATCAAGCAGCTTCCTGGCTTGCTTAGGTTGTTGCTCGATTCGCGCTAGTTCTGCATAGAGTAAAAAATTATGGGTGAGCCGATATAAACGTTCTCCAGATACACGGATTTCCTGAAGCATTTCCATAGCTTCACCCCGCTCTATGGTATCATAATCTTCTATCAGGAATTGGGCAAGATTCAAAATGCCATTGAGAGGAGTACGCAACTCATGAGGTAGTGCATGAGTGATGTTATCGCGCAATTCATCGACCTGTTTTTGAGATTCTTGCTCAACAGCCATCTGCTTGGCTAAGCGGGTTGTGATTGCTCCTAATAATTCATCTCTAGTAAATGGCTTGGTCAGATAATCATCTGCGCCCAGTTCCATCCCCATCCGCAGATCACTTTTTGTAGATTTAGCCGTAAGAAAAATCAAGGGAATTGTCTGGGTGGATGGAATTTCTTGTAACTGAATCATTACACCGTAACCATCCAGTTTAGGCATTTTAATATCGCAAATAATCAAATCAGGACATTCATTTTTTGCCAATTCCACACCGATTTCACCATTTTCTGCTTCAATAACATCGAAATTTTCAGCCCGAAGTATTTCCACAACAATGGTACGGATATCTTCCTCATCTTCAATAACTAAAATCTGCGACATATATCAGTTCCTCCTTCAAACCTTAACATTTAGAAACGCTTTTAAAAACCAAGTCAAACTAATCCTTTCTTCTAGGCATAATCATAATTCCTATTAGGTTCAACTGCCAACTGCCAACTGGCAAACAGCTCTCGGTCTTTGTACTTGCTCTGGTGCTGCAGCAGGGGAGTACAGTGGAATTGTGACAGTAAACGTTGTGCCAATACCGACTTGGCTATTTACCGTAATTTCACCACCGTGTACTTCCACAGACTGTTTGACAATTGCAAGTCCGAGTCCAGTTCCTGGAATATTGCCTACATTATTGCATCGATGAAATGACTCAAACAGTTGCTTTTGGTCTTCTTCTGGAATACCAATACCCTGGTCTTTAACCTTAAAGGTAACCTCTTCTTGATTACAAATCAAGTCAAAGTTTATGGTGCTCTCATTAGGGGAATATTTAGTAGCATTTGATAGCAAATTTCTCAAGATGTGTCTGAGCAGTTGTTCATCGAACTCAGCCTCTGGGCATTCACCTTGAATAACAAAAACAAGGGTTTGTTCGGTGCCAAGACCTAGTTCTATCTCTTCGACTAAGTCACGGCAGAATTCAAGTAAATTTAATGGTGTAGGGTTGAATTTTAGTTTTCCGGCGTTGGCTTTATTGACTACCAACACGTCATCTAACATGTGGAGCATATGTTTTATATTGGCTTGAATCCGATCTAGATAGTTTTGTTTTTTATCCTCATCCCAATTCTGGCTGTAATATTTGAAAATTTCAGTAATCCCCATAATACTGGTTAGGGGGGTGCGGAACTCGTGGGAAGTCATAGAGATAAATCGAGATTTGAGTTCAGTGAGTTCCTTTTCTCTTTCCAGAGATTTGCGAATCTGTTTTTCGAGTCTCTCCCTAACTTGAACGTCATGCAAGGTCTGGTAAAGCGTGGCATTTTCCAAAGAAATTGCCGCTTGATTACACAGAAGGCTTAACACTTCTACGTGTTCATTGGTAAAATTTCCAGAAATTATATTATTTTCTAAATACACCATACCAATCATATTTTTTTTACGCAGAAGTGGCAAACACACAGCTGACTTTGGCTGATGCTTTATGATGTATATATCATCAGCAAAAGTAGAGTTATTAACCAGATTATTTAAAATCAAATTTTCTTGACTGATAGCGACATAATTAATTACAGATTTGGGCAATTGCTGAGTAATGGTTACTGGAATTGAATGCCTTACTGTTACGCCATTGTTAACCACTGAACCGGCTGCCTCTATCATCAGTTTATTTTCTTTTGACAAAATGAGAAACCCCTTTTTAGCCCCAGCATTAGTCAGGAGAATATGCATCAACTTGTCCAGTAAATTATCGAAAATTATTTCTTCTGAAATGGCTTGAGATGCCTTGATAACGTCAGATAAATCCAGTGCGGTTAAACTTAGTGTTATCGTTGAGTTGGTTATGGAATCTACTGGAACTTGCGTTGTTGGTTGGGCAGTAATTTTGCTAAGGAGTTGGGGGTATCTTGATTCTAAGTCTCTCACTTTTGCCACAGCTCCCCAGCGACTGTATCCATAGTAGGCATCAGTCAAGTAAGCCTCGGCGATCTTTCGTTTGCCCCAAGACAGATAAAACTCTGCTGCTAGTTCATTGGCCAGTGCTTCTTCCTGGATATAGTGCTGCTGTGCTGCTCCTTCAATTCCTTGGTCATAAATTTCCATGGCTTGCCAGTGCTGCCCTAAAACTCGTGCTTTCTCTGCCTCCACTAGCTCGTACTTATGTTTGAAGTTTGATGGAGCATGGTATGCCCAGGTTTTCAGGGTTTCCTGATTAGCTGCTACTTGGGTCAGGTATTCACCTTGCTGCTGTGGCTCGACATGGGGATAGTGAGCCAAAAGCGCTAGAGAATAGTAGAAATTGTGTTCAGCAATAAGAATCATGCCAGGGACAGCTTGTGCGTATTGCTCTGCTGACCTGGCCTGAGCAATAGCTTTTTCGGGTTCCTTAAACCAATAAAACAGAATGGATTTGGCAAGATATAGATAAAACAGAGAGGTTCCATTATTCTGTTCTATTAAAATGGGAAGCATTTCTAATTCATTAAAGTCTTCCCCAATTAACTGACAGGGATCGTCAGATCTGCCGAGTAAATTTAAGATTAATTGTTTGCCGATTTTAGCATAAGTAACATGATAGTCTAGCTTTCTTTTTTGCAGCCAATCCAGATACTGGCCATACTTTTGAGCACCAAAGTCCAAATCATATCCCACAAAAAATAGGTTGGCACAGTAGTTGATGGCAGCATAACCGCCATACTCTATATTTCCGGTTTCAAGACCGCTGTTAAACGCCTCTAGTAAGGGGTCTATGGTTTCCTTGAGATGCTCTTTCCAGTGCCTGATATGACCGTTAAAAACATCTAATACTATGCATTTGAACTCCTGAGCATGGAATTGCTCCAACAGCATCAAAGACAGTTGACCAAATTTATAGCCACCATCGATATCTCCCATAAATCCACACAGGATCATGGCGTAATTAATATAGGTGTCCGTGGACAGATTTGAATTGCCATGGTTGATACATAGATTGATTCTTGTAAAGATAAACAGTGGATACAATGACGGATTAGCAATAAAAGCAGCGTTTCCTACAGACTTTAAGATCCCCATGGCCGCTAGTTTAGTCAGGTCAGTCATTTCTGGTAGGTCAACCAAATCCTCACTAATCAGGTTTTTAGAGGGGGGGTCTTGATCCAGTTGAATCCCGAGCATGTCCAGAACCTCTAGCCCCGTATCCAAGGCGACTTGCATTTGGTTTTGAGCAATATAAGAGTAGATTTTTAGTTCATACACCTTGACTTGATCTAATTGGGTTTTGGCTTGTTCCAGAGCCACTCCAGCCAAGAGGTTTGATTGCTCAAAATTACTGTTGAGGTATTCCGCTTCCACCACTTCTATATAGAAAGCAAGGGTGAAGTCATAGTTGTCAGTCCAGGTATCCGCTGCTAGGAGTCCTAGACCTACATTCAGATACTTGAGAGCGCTGGGATAAGCGGCTGCGGCCTTGGCTTTCTGACCCGCAGTCAGATTGAGTTGAGCTAACTCATCTTTTTCCCACTGAGCGGTGAGTAAGTCCGTGCCAAAATTGAGTTGGTTAACCAAGGCAAAGATATTCTGTTCCCGTGCCTCTGGAGTGGTATGGTTCAGCAACAATTTGCCAATTTTTAGGTGGGTTGCTTGTTGGTCGGATTCGGGAATCAGAGAGTAGGCGGCTTGCTGCACCCGGTCATGTAAAAATTTGTAGTTAACCTTGACATCACTGAGGCCAAAATCTGCGGATTCTTCTTGTCCAAATAGCAGAGGAATTTTGTAAGTATCACTCAACGGCAGAATCAAACCGATCTGTAGTGCTTCCCAGAGCTGAGCAGCCGTGATAATGGTTGAGTCTTCATTGACAATGGCTAGCATCTCTAAGTTAAACTGATTGCCCAGACAAGCTGCCAATTTTAAAACCTGCTGGGTCGTTTGTTGTAGCTTGCCAATACTTCTGGCAATCAGTTCCACCACATTATAATCAGTGATGCCAATAGCTTGAATTTCATCAATATCCCACTGCCAGCTGCCACTGCTGACGTCATAACTCAGCAAATTTTCTGAGTAGAGGGTTTTGAGCAGTTGGGTCAAGAAGAAGGGATTACCTTGGGTTTTATGGAATAATAGCTCTGCTAGGGGTTTGGTCTGGTTTTCCCCTTGGGTGTCATTGAGAGTATCGGCTACTAATTGCTGAACGTATTGTTTCTGTAACGGCTCAATGGTGATCTGATGTATGACTAAGTCAGTTTCTTGAATTTTCTCAATGGTTTGAATCAAGGGATGGGTGGGACTGACTTCGTTATCTCGATAAGCTCCAATGATTAATAAATAGTTGCGATCGCAGTTCGTCATTAAGGTCTGGAGCAACCTTAATGATGCTAAATCTGCCCACTGTAAATCGTCAAGGAAGAGCACCAGGGGATGTTGGGGTTGGGCAAAGACACCGATGAATTGTTGAAACACCCGTAAAAATCGGTTTTGGGATTCCGATGGTCCGAGTTGGGGTACTTCCGGCTGTTGACCGATAATCAGTTCCACTTCGGGAATGACATTAATAATCACCTTGCCATTGGCACCCAGAGCATGTAATAAATTCTCTTTCCAAATCCCTAGTGTTTGAGCGGGTTCTGTCAACAGTTGCCGAATTAATCCCCGAAATGCGTCCAGCAAAGCAGCGTAAGGACTATTGCGCTTAAACTGGTCAAATTTACCACCAATAAAATACCCTCGGGCTTTGACAATTGGTTTATGAACTTCATTGACCACTGAGGTTTTACCAATCCCTGAGTAACCGGATACCAACATCAATTCAGTGGCTCCAACACTGACTCGTTCAAAGGCCTCCATCAGGGTGGCCACTTCCCCTTCGCGACCATAGAGTTTTTGAGGAATTAGCAGTCGGCTCCCGATGTCATAGGTTCCGGGAGTGAAGGTTTCAATTTTTCCAGTGGTTTGTAGCTGGTATAGACAGCTTTCTAGGTCAACTTTTAGTCCCGTAGCACTTTGGTATCGGTCTTCAGCATTTTTCCTGAGGAGTTTCATCACAATCAATGAAACTACTTCACTAATTTCTGGATTAAGCTGATCAGGAGGGACAGGATATTGAGCCAGATGATGGTGAATCAATTCCATGGGATCGGTGGTGATAAACGGTACCCGATCCGTTAGCATTTCGTAGAAAGTGGCACCTAAAGAATAGAAGTCACTGCGGTAGTCAATGGAGCGGTTCATCCTCCCAGTTTGCTCCGGTGAAATATAGGCAAGAGTCCCTTGGAGCCAATTATGATTCTTAGTGGTGGGATTCTCTAGAGACAAGCGGGAGGCAATGCCCAAGTCAGTTATTTTAACTTGTCCTGTTTCCGGATTGATGATGATATTGGAGGGGTTAATATCTTTATGAATAATCGGGACTTTGTGCAGCTCATCCAAGCTTTCTACTAGAGAAATAGCAATTCGCAGAAACTCCTTTAGATTAATGGAGTGAGAGTTGATAAACTGCTTCAGGGATTGACCCCCAAAATCTTCTAATATCAACGCCAACCCATTATTATAGTTTTCCAGACCGTAGCATTTGACAATGCCTTCACAATCAATAGCTTGGGAGATTGTATATTCTTGTCGTAAGCTGCTAATCTCTTCAAGGGAGGGATAGTCCGATTTAATAACTTTAATAATAACTGGTTTTTGCTCTTGCTGGTGATAGCCGCGATAAACAACTGTACTAACACCAGCTTCTAGTTCTTCTAGAACTTTAATTTGAGATTTTGGTAAACTTAACATCATCTCTCCCTTGAAGTTTTTAGATATAGTAATTGTGATAGCTATATGTGATAGCTATATTGATTGAATTTTGTTTGATTTTGTTTAATCTTGAGGTGCGACCAGTGATGACGCTTCTGATTTGGCTCAAGTTCAGGCGTTGCTGAATTAAGGAATGAATGCGCGATTATCTGGTTTTATTAAAGCCCCCGTGGGTCCCCCAACTTTGCGGTGCGACCCGTGGCGAATTTAATTCGCCTACGGAAAGCGCACCGGGAGGGACTTTAAGAGTTTTGTTCCCCCCAGAATTGGGGGGCTAGGGGGGCGTGCGCCATACCCAGAATCAGCAACGCCCAAGTTCAGTAGGGTGGGCAGTGCACCAGACAGATAATGAACCTTGCAAAGAGCGTTGGTAGGCACTGCCCACCCTAGGATTAATGTCTGTTTGCCTCCAAAATCTGGTGTAGTTCAGTAGTTCAGTAGGGTGGGCAGTGCATCAGACAGATAATGAACCTTGCAAAGAGCGTTGGTAGGCACTGCCCACCCTAGGATTAATCACAATGGTGCCAGATCTCGGACAAACCCAACCTTTTACATGCAAATGCAACGCCGAGCCGGGGTTTGCAGACACGTCCTGTCAGGAAAAGTTCAACGGTAAAGGGAGAAAGGTGGAGTGCTATTGTCCCTTTTTCCTTTGGCCATTCTGCTTTTACCCGACCTTCACGTCAGTGGTCTTGCATTCAATTGAGAATTTCCATACAGCATAGTTTGATACAGCCTATTTTAGGGATTACATCTCTAGAGTTCCCGCAAAGCCTAGTCAGGTAACAGTCAGATCACCTCCAGTTAATCACTTGGTTGATCCAATCGTGTTTGAAAAGTCTCTTTATATGATGTCCGGATAATTACCCTTAATCAAAATCTCCCCATCTCCCTATTTCCCGACGGGTGCATCTCAATGCATGCAATTAGGCAAAAATTCGGGCGAAAATTCCCACACTTCCCACACTTCCCACACTCCCCGCGCCCGGGCCCCACACTCCCCGCGCCCGGGCCCCGCGCCCTCACAGGGGTAGGTTTTTTACAAATATGACATGCACCCTTTCCCGACTCCCGACTCCCGACTCTCGACTCCCGACTCCCGACTCCCTCTTTCAATCATTAATTAATAGAGGGGTATTCCCCCTCGGGTAATTGGCAATATTCCCCATGGGGGAATTGACAAATAGTTTTTAAACTATTTCTTTTTTTTGACAGGCTGAGCTGATCATTGGAAACACATTCCGTCAACTAATTCTCACAAATGTTTACGAAAAATAACAAAAAATAATTAATTTTTTATCAAGTTTAAATTTTATCAATATAATAGAGACTGAGTAAAACTATTAAGAAATTATTAATTAAGTTTATCTACTTATGAAGTATATTTATATACTCAAATTCATAGGTAAAATAACCGACATCTCACCCTAAGGATCAGTTACTCCTAATCTCCCTTACTTGGTGTAGTGAAACGGGCACCTTGCCTAGGCATAATCA
>NZ_JAAHHU010000218.1:0-8580 GCF_010672095.1 Moorena sp. SIO3I6
TCGTTGTTTTCATCACTAAGGCTTAATCTGCCGCTGCCGTAGATTATGGTGTAGTCATTGACTGCTGCTTCTACACCAGCAGTCAATACGGCTGAATTTTGATTACCTAAAGGAGTGGTGATCTCCTGGTTGTTCACAAAGGTATAGCCTCCACCAACGTAAATGTTAGTATTGCTGGCAACCGGTACATCATAGGTAATTGTTGGTTCGATCGCACGACCTTTGCCAGAGAGAAACGCTGCACCACGCACTGAAATCGGTAAATTGGGCAGATCAATACGACCTTGATACATGCTACCAATCCTTTCATCGCTTGAGTTTGAGCCAATTCCCAGCAAATTATCAAAGGGATTGAGGATATCATTACTGATTTTGCTGCCATCGTTACTAATTCCCACGTAGCTACCCTTTAATCCTTCAGGTTGAGCAGAGGCAGGGCTAGCAGATAGAACCATCGCAATCATTAAGATTAGGTAAGTTGCGGCAGATTTGAGTATGGGTTTCATAGGTTTCATGGTTATAATTAAAAAACCCCCCGCTTTGATTGCAGGGGGATGGCTATCAAGGTGCATCTACTATTTTTCTATTTCTCAGCCGAGTTGAGTTATCCGGATAAGTTACAGAAAAAGATCCGATTGACTCCAGTGATGGCGTTGCTGAATGATAGGATGATTTTGTCGCCACCCCATTGAGAACTGGTATAGGAAAGGGAACAGGGAACAGGGAACAGGGAACAGGGAGCAGGCAACAAAAATTCCCACAATGTCTTGATGCAATAGCGAGTGGGGGAAACCCCCAAGACCGCGCTGCATCGCTTCATTTAGGATTTCTATATATGTAAACAAAAAGCGATCGCTTGTTGAGATAGCGATCGCTTTTTGAGGTCACGATTTAGTCTAAACGCCAGTAGCTAACTAATTGTCCCAAGTCTAGTTAGCCAGCCACTGAGTTAACCAGCCACTGAGCTAACCAGGGAGTTAGTTCAAGTTAACCTTGACAACTTTGTTTTTTTCCTCTTCAGCTTTGGGCAAGGTCAGATTCAAGATACCGTCTTTGTACTCAGCCTGAACTTTGGTATTTTGAATCCGAACTGGTAAAGGAATTACCCGCTGGAATTTACCATAACGGAATTCAGAACGCTTGACGCCTTTTTCGTCAGTATTGGTTTCTTCTTTCCGTTCTCCACTGATAGCAACAACAGTATCTGTGACTTCTACATTCAATTCTTTGGCTTCCATTCCTGGAACTTCCAATTTCAGAGTGATAGCATCTTCCGTTTGGGTTAGTTCAGCAGCAGGAACATTTTTTAAATGACCAAACTCTCGCAAAGTAGTGGGCACAAAACTATGGTCAAATAGCTGGTCAAGTTCCCGTTGTAGGGTGTTGATGTCTTTCCAGGGGTTCCAACGAACTAGAGTCATAGCTCTTCCTCCAAGTTGTATTTTTTTAATTGATTTAGCCTTGTTTTTTTGCCTTTGATTATTATGGTAGTACTTCAAAATAGCAGTGACCATTCGGTTTTTATCACTAACTTTATAGGGATTGCCGTTATGAAAAACTGTTGGATAGGGAATAGGGAATAGGGAATAGGGAATAGGGAATAGGGAATAGGGAATAGGGAGCAGGGAGCAGGCAGCAGGGAGCAGGCAGCAGGCAGCAGGGAGCAGGGAGCAGGGAGCAGGCAGCAGGGAGCAGGCAGCAGGGAATAGTAAGAAAGAGATCCGAGGATTTTTTGGTGTGATCAGAAATCAGCTTTGGGTTTCATGAACTATTTAGAACTGCTATAGTAAACCTTGAGCTAAATTACGGTAAACTGAACACAATTGGGTTCGGTAAACTCGAATTCAGTGGTCAGCTTAAGCTATCAGCTATCAGGTAATATAATTAATTTAAGTCCAATGATGGAATCCACAGATTTTACCCATTCAGTCAGCTACCAAAAAGAATTGATTCTGAAATTACAGGAACTGCTGAAAAAAGAAATTGAAGGTAAAGCTCACTCTGACCGCATTGAAGAATTAGCTTCAGCGATTGAAAGTGCGACAGAGGCGCTCAACAACCTAACCCAGTATTTTAGAGAAAGTTGACCCGCACTTTTCTCGATTAGACTCTAAGCACTAGGTATGAAGCACTAGGTATTAGGCGTTGACTAGTAGCACCAGTTTGGTGTCCTTGGTTTGGATTTGGTTGTAGATTGCAAAGGGAATCAAGCACAGAACAGCTGTTGTTTATCATCGAGGTTTCTACTCGAACGTCAACAAAGAAATGAGATGGAGATTCCCTGATTGACTTTTTCCGGCTACCCAGGTCGAGTAGCCAGCACGTTTTCCAGTCTAAATTCTATCTAGGTGATCACACTATTGCTCTCGAATGCAAAAAAAATTCACGTTTTCTGTTCGCGTAGCGGCTCGTACCGAGCATCGCGTAGCGTGGCCCAAAGGCCAATCACGACAGGGGGATGGTGCCCTTTATCCATCAATTTTATGTTTACACTCCCAAACCGCTAGAGGTTTAATTCCCTCCGTGGAACGGGCATCTTGCCCGTTTCATTCATTACCGCTTTGATTTAATAAATATTCCCAAATCCGTCGTATTTCTTCTTGATTTTGGCGAATCTCTGCTTGACTTTGACGAATCTCCTCTTGATTTTGAATAATCTCCTCTTGACTTTGACGTTGATAGGTTGCCAAATCCGAAAACAATTTTAAGGTCTCATTCAGAGAAACTCGTAATTGAGTAATTTCTGCTTGATTTTGCTCGATGGTCTGAGAGTGACGATTAATGTATCGTGCTGCTGTCTCTAACAAGTTCTCTACTTGAGTTAATCTTTCTTATGGTGTCATGTTTGATGACTATTAATCTGATATATTCATCTATTCTATTCCATTTTTACTCCTTATTCTTGATGTCAACCCTTCATTAAATCTAGTGCGATCGCGTAGCGGCTCCAAAGGAGCATCGCAATTTAGTTTGGTGTGTTATTAACCTACCAAACCAATTACTTCTACCCTCTCCCTGCGCCCATTTACTACATTTATCACATTTACAACATTTACCACATTTACTACACTGCACGCAACGCTAAAATCTGGTAAAATAGGGGAATACTTATCAGCAGGTGGACAAAAATCAACTACTATCAAATAAGCTACTATCCACACCATTCAGGCAATTTAGCGGACCAGGCAGCAGGTGTTATCCTTAATTCCACCTACCAAATTATTTAGTAATCCAAAATTCCTCAGAATTTTGCCCTTGGCTGTGTTCGAGCGTCTGGATCAGCGATTAGACCAGATAAAGTCAACTTTGGGCGAAGAGGCAATACTCCTAAAGTCTGATCTGTTGTTGAATCAGAGGGTGATTAATCAGACTCAGAGCCAGAGATTTACCCTGATCGGATCAGAACAGTTCAGTTGTCTGCTGTGGGGGGAAGCCCAACCGGAGACCTTAACTGGGTATGAATCTCTGATGAGACTGTACCAAGTGGGATTAACTTTCGCTCCGGATGCGATCGCAAACTTTCTTACCCATCTCAAAGACTCCTACCTAACCTCACCATCAGAATTTGAAACCTCTCAGGATGTTCTCAACCTAATCAAGAGGGCTCAAGCCTCCCTCAAACCCAATAATCCAGCTATCCAGAGCGAATTTACCCTATCATTAATTGATATTCTGTGTGACTACAACACGGATAACTACAACACCGATGCTCCACCATTAGCAGAGCCAGATTATCCCTATGGGTCCATTTGTCAACCCGTAGCCGAAGCACTGCACCAGCAGGTTGAGCAGGAGCGATTGCTCAATCAGGTGACCAGTCAAATCCGTCAAAGCCAAGAGTTACCGCTGATCCTGACCACAGCAGTTGAACGGGTACGACACTTCCTAGAAGTAGACCGATTAGTAATCTATCAATTTGACTTTCCTTACACCTCTAGTTCCACAGCACTAGAGCCAGCACCTGCTGCCACTGAATTAGGCTGGGGTTGTATTACCTACGAAGCTAAAGTCTCCGATGGTATTCCATCAGTGCTGAATGTGATTGAGCAGGAGGAATGCTTAACCCATGTACCTAACTGTACACATAAATATCAGCGAGGGTCAACGGTTGCTGTTGATGATGTTGATCGAACCTATAATACCCATAATTGCTTACTTAAACTGTTGCATCGACATCAAGTACGAGCCAAGTTAGTCGCACCAATTATTGTCCAAAACAACCTGTGGGGACTATTAATTGCCCATCAGTGTTTCGAGCCAAGGCGATGGCAGGACAGTGAAAAAAACTTTCTCCAGGCAATTGCTGAACACCTAGCCGTTGCCATCTATCAAGCGAAGTTATACTCCCAAGTGCAGCAGCAAAACAACACCCTTGAACAACGGGTAATTGAGCGCACCCAAGCACTCCGGGATGCTTTGCAAGCTGCTCAAGCAGCCAATCTTGCTAAGAGTGAGTTTCTAGCTACCATGAGTCATGAATTGCGCACCCCTCTAACCTGCGTAATTGGGATGGCAGCTACACTCTTGCGCTGGTGTTTTGGTCAGGACAGTTCCCAGAGATTACCTGTCGAAAAGCAACAGCGCTATTTAAAAACTATCCAGGACAATGGGCAACACCTGCTAGAACTGATCAACGATATTCTGGATTTGTCTCAGGTTGAAGCAGGAAAGTTAGTCCTGACTATCAGCAAATTTTCCTTAAGTAAGCTAGCCAATCAGGTATTGAGTAGCCTAAACGAACAAGCCTACCAACAGCAGGTGACTCTACAGCTAGATTGGCGAGTGCCACCAGAAAGGGACTGTTTTTCTGCAGACCAACGGCGGGTTAAACAGATTTTGTTTAACCTTTTAAGCAATGGGATTAAATTTACCCCAGAGGGGGGTAAAGTAATCCTACGGGTCTGGCCAGAAAATCAGTTAGTAGTGTTTCAAGTGGAAGATACAGGCATTGGTATTGCCCAAGACCAGTTACCATTACTGTTTCAAAAGTTTCAGCAGCTAGAAACGCCCTACCGTCGCAAGTATGAAGGAACTGGCTTGGGGTTAGCCTTAACCAAACAGCTGATCGAACTCCATAGGGGCAAAATTGAGGTGGAATCGGTAGTGGGAGAGGGGTCTTGTTTTACAGTTTGGTTACCCACTCAACCCATGGTACCAGCGACTTCAGGAAAAGCTATGCCTAAGTCCAACCTAACTCTCAAAGCTCAAGGCACTGTGGCCTTAGTGGAAAACCAAGAAGAGATGGCTACCCTAATTTGCGAAATTTTGACCGCAGCAGGCTATAAAGTAATTTGGTTGATTGATGGTTCCACTGCCATCAAACAAATTGCATTGCTTAAGCCCCAGACGATCATTATTGATTGGCAGTTACCGACTAGGGAGGGTTACGAAATGACTCAATGGCTGCGTCAATCCTCCACAACCGGTGGGGTAAAAATTCTGGCTTTAACGATTCCGAGCCTGCCAAAAGTAGAGCAACAAGAAATGATGGAGGTAGTGGATGATTACTTATATAAACCGATCGAACCCATGGATTTATTGTACAGGGTTATGGCTTTGGTGGAAAGTTATAGCGCTGCGCTATAGCTGCTAAACCAAGGAGTGTAACTAAACCAAGGATGCTGCTAGGTTCCGGCACGTCTTCTGGGACAACGAAAGCATTATCTTGGATCTTGCTAATGCTTGAGTTTCGGCGAATAATGTCCGAGAGGCGAGTGCTTTCTAGATCTGGAGCCAAGGCCAGCAGATGATCGAGATCGTTGAGGAAAAAGAACCGGTCACCATCCCGTGCGCGCCTGAACTGGTCTGAGATCACTGTATTGAATAGTTCACCGAGCAATCCACCGTTGAAGGAGTCCTCAGATATTCCTCCAATCCACCAATCCACATCGTCTACAGACTGGTAGATTTGTTCAAATAGAGCTGCTATTTCTGGGTCAGAAGTAATGCCAAGTTCGGTGTTGGTGGTCAAGAAGCCAGTGACCGGAGCCAAACCGAGTTCCACACGAGCCTGATTGTAGCCGGGAAGGCCAACTTCCCTTCCCCGTGCAATATTTAGTGAAGCAAGGTCAAAGCCACCGGTGGGAATCGAGGCCAGGAAATTCCGCACCTCGTCCACTATCTGATTGTCAAACTCTTGAGCCACTTGGGAAGCTAAACCGAAAAACAGTGAATCGACGCCGTTATCAATCACCTCTTGGGGAGTGAAAAAGGCATCGGAAAGGGAGACCCCTCCGGGGGAAGTGCCGTCATTGTTAATGCGCTGAAGCTCTGGGGACAGAAAAGTGTGGCCAACGCGGAAGGTACCATTGGCAAATTCCACGCTGACACGTGGGTCAACGGTGGAATCGTAGCCAGAGTAATCGTCCAAAAGGCTATCGCCAATGAATAGCGGTAGGAATTCATTGTATGTGATTACCTGAATCTGAGCGCCAACGACCTTACGAGCTGATTCGTAGATAAAGTCCCCTTTATCAAGTCCTGACTCTTCTAACTTCTCCAAAATCACCGGGTCACCAGCGTCAATTTGTTGAGCAAGTGTTTCAGCTATCCGATTGTGCTCCCGCACGAACAAGGTGTGAACTGCGGTTAACCCAATCTGTTCGTTGACACGAACATCGCCACCGATGAACAACTCTTCTGGTGCTAATGCTCCAGACCGGTCAGTGTTGGCATTAGGCAATCCCCCAGTGTTGAAAGGCAGTAGCTCTTCACCATTGATAATCTGGCTCTTGAGCTTTCCAGTACCATCATTCGTACGCAAAAATTCCGCCCGCACTGAATCAGATCCGTAGACCTGTGAACCATCAATAAAAGAAGTTAGCTGGTTGATCTGCTGGCGCGGATTGCCAGGTCCAGTGCCAGTACCTGGAGCTGTAGGAACCCTAACAAAGGGTATAGATGGGGCGAGTGGATCTGGAAGACCAGTGGAAATGTCAATGGGATTAATTGGGATAGGGGTGAAATCCTCTGGTGGGGGAGCGGCCTCTCCCTCATTGAGATCCAAGTCGTGATCAATGAACTGCCCCCACTGCCAGATCCAGTCGCTGGCGTTGAGGAAATTAGGCACGAATTCAGTCTGGCGGACAATGGTATTGCTAATGTCACGAGCGTTAGGCAGAACATTGCCAGTCGGACCGGTTATTCTTGGTGCGTTGAAGCCATCTTCGTACTCAGGACTCAGGAGCCGAAGTAGTTCTGTTTCGGCTTCACCCAATGTCGGATCATTTAGGTTGTTACCAAATCCGTTAATGGTACGAAATTCTCCTGCTGCAGCAGGCACAGACATGGTAAATCCTAGGGCAGCGAAAGTGGTTACTGCTAGACCAAGCTGACGAGGCTTGAGATTTCTAACCACTTTTAAGTTAGATAAATGATTTTTCATAAGGTTAGTACTTAGGTTAAGATTGCATCCCAACCGCTAATGTGGTAGATGCAGTAAAATACTCTATCTGTTCTAAGAAGGTGTTTGAAAAGTAGCTACATGGTTTGGTAAATGCGGGTAGTTTACTTTAGTTATCCCCAATATTAAATGGTTTTACTTTACGAGTTTTTATATAAATAAAAACTTGAAGTAATTCCCTCATTTCGCGCCAGTAAATAATTTTCCAAACGTGCTATAAGAAAGATTACGTATTTCTACGTATTTCTTTTAGCTACAGAAATTATTGATTCCGTAATTACCCCATATTCAAGATCAAAGATTACTGCTATGTCCTCCTACATTAAAGATATCTGAAATACAGTTATCTGCGACCAAAAAAGAAAAAAACTTTATAGAAACTTTAATTATTTAATGAAAAAATGTCAGGATAAACACGGCAAAACAATCAAGATCTTGTTAAACTAATAAGTCTTGATGCAAGCATTCAGTAGCTAAGGCACTAGCGGCTGAATGCTTAGTGCCAATAGCTGATTTCTGAGTATCTATAAACTTATCGGGGGAACTACCAAGGATTATGCAGGAAATTTTCAATACCAGTAAGCTGTCAGCTGTCAGTGGTCAGCTTATTTTATTCAAAAGTACTGTGGCTCAGGCTTCCAGCCTGTGACTTAACCTCAGCTTATTTTATTCAAAAGTACTGTGGCTCAGGCTTCGAGGCATCGAACCTAACCCATAAGCTAATAGCTAATAGCTGAATGCTTACGTCTTGATTGTAGATAATTATAGCTTTTTCCACTCTAATGAGGGACACAGGATTTTTTTCCTGTGCCCTGTGCCCTGTTGCGGTGCTCCGGTGCTCCGGTGCTCCCTTCCCCCCCAGGGTAAGCGCAAGAAAAAAAGGCCCATAATGTGCATTGGGTGGATATCGGTTGATCGTGGCTCGAAACCCCTATAATCTCGTAGAACTGTACTCGCAATAGAATTAATTTGTTGAGAATGGCGCGGTTTTTTTATCAATAAGCCTAGGCTTATTGATTCTTGCGCTTACCCTGCCTTCCCCCCTTACTAAACCTATGCTTTATAAACATATTTCTTTACAAAAAACTTGACAAAAGTAACTTGATATGATTAGTGTGATCAAAAAACTTGACGTCCCACGTTCTCGCTCAGTTTGTATAGGAAAAGCCTTTTGCCAA
>NZ_JAAHHU010000219.1:0-8558 GCF_010672095.1 Moorena sp. SIO3I6
TCTCAAAACCATATTTATCAGTACTGGCGAGGTATCTGGTGATTTACAAGGGGCTCTACTGATTGAAGCATTGAAACGTCAGGGAACAGCAGCTGGCTTAGAGTTAGAGATTGTTGCTCTAGGCGGTAATCAAATGGCCCAAGCTGGTGCGAAGCTGTTGGGTAATACCACTAGTATTGGTTCTGTAGGAATTCTGGAATCTCTACCCTTTGTGCTGCCTACCCTGAAAGTCCAAGGTCGTGCGAAACAGTATCTCCGGCAGCAGCCCCCTGACCTAGTAGTGCTGATTGACTACATGGGACCAAATTTGAGTATTGGTAGTTTTCTCAAGCGTGAACTACCGCAAGTACCGGTAGTGTATTATATTGCTCCCCAAGAGTGGGTTTGGTCTATCTCTAAGCGCAACACCAGGATGATTGTGGAGATGACTGATCGAATGTTGGCTATTTTCCCAGAAGAAGCCCGTTACTTTGTGGAAAAGGGAGCGTCAGTTAGTTGGGTAGGTCATCCCCTGGTAGATCGGATGGAATCTAGCCCAAGCCGGGAAGAGGCTCGTGCTACCCTAGGCATAGCTCCAGAACAAACTGCGATCGCACTTTTACCTGCCTCTAGACAACAAGAAATTAAGTATCTCATGCCTGTAGTCTTCGAAGCCGCCAAGCAGCTACAGTCACAATTGTTGGATACTAAGCAACGGTCGCAGGTTAGCCAGTCGAAGGGTGAAGGGTTAAGGGAAAGTCAAGCAACATTCACCTTGCCACCTTCCAACCTTCAAGCTGATTCACCACTATTTTGGATTCCCCTATCTTTAGAAGCCTATCGCCATCCCATTGAAGAAGCAGTACAGCGCTATGGTTTACAGGCTAAGGTGGTAGCTGGTCAAACAAAGGAAATCTTGGCTGCTGCTGATTTAGCCATTACCAAGTCGGGTACAGTAAATTTGGAACTAGCACTACTAGATGTGCCCCAGGTGGTTTTCTACCGAGTTAATCCCTTTACCTACTGGCTTGCTCGCACCTTCTTGAAATTTTCGATTCCCTTCATGTCTCCCCCTAACTTGGTAGTAATGCGTTCGATTGTGCCGGAGTTGTTACAAGAGCAAGCCACTCCAGAGAATATTGTCCGGGAATCCTTGGAACTCCTTTCAGAAAACAGGAGATTAAAACAGAAAATATGCCTCTTTTATATCACCAAAAGGTACATCAGTCAACACAGCTAATGGTTGATTATCGATTGTGGTGATTATGGTATCGTCATTTTGTTCAAAAGAAATCTGACCAAAGGGTAAAGCAGCGGCATCATTGAAATCGATCACAACCCGGTCTATTTGGTCTATTGGTATATCAATATCATTTGGTATATCACTATCAAAAAGGGATAACAGACCTTCGGTCAAGCTTGGCAGTGAACTAGTATCGACTGGGATCGTATTTACCAATGTGGAGTCATCAAACAGTTCCACTGTAAAACCAGGTTTGAGAGTAGCAAGGGTATTGAGGGCCACCCCAAACTCAAGGTCGGAAACCAGTGCATCAAAGTCTTGGGTTAGGATTCCGGCGGCATTACCTTCTAAACTGTCCTTTACAAAAGCAGCGGCATCCTTGAAATCGATTACAATCGGCTCTATTGGTGTATCACTAAATGTGACCCCCATGAAACTCAGGTCATCAACAGGTTGCAAGGGCAGTTGATCGAAAGTCAAAACTGTTGTGTTAGTGGAATTAGTAGACATCTTTATTTCTCCTAAAAAATATTTTTTTCATTGCACCCTATAGGATGAAAATTGTGATTTTAGCTTGATGTAATTAGCGTCAATCACTAATCGTTTTATCCATCTGTTGTTATATTGCTTTATTGTGAGGTTAAAATTATAAAATTTGGATGAATTAAATAAATATTTTTAATGAATATTATGTGAATTTATAAAAAAAATTGGTAAGCATTCAGCTATCGTAATTATTCAGCTATCAGCGTGTCGCGTATCAGCTATCAGCTTAAATTTCCGTTCCCGTAGCGTGACCAACGGTCAATCCCGTAGCGTGGCCAACGGCCAATCGTTCCCGTAGCGTGACCAACGGCCAATCCATCCACTTGTGTACAAGCCGGTCTACCATCTCCCCATCTCCCCATCTCCCCATCTCCCCATCTCCCCATCTCCCCATCTCCCCAAAGCGCCCCTATTCACAATTTAAATGTCTGACAGTTTACCTTCGCCGGGCACTGATACTATGTTGCAGTGGTCAGGTAATTTAGATCTGGTTACTGTCTACTTCCTATTTCCCTAATCCCTATCGACCCATCAACCATGACTCTCAAAACCATATTTATCAGTACTGGCGAGGTATCTGGTGATTTACAAGGGGCTCTACTGATTGAAGCATTGAAACGTCAGGGAACAGCAGCTGGCTTAGAGTTAGAGATTGTTGCTCTAGGCGGTGATCAAATGGCTCAAGCTGGTGCGAAGCTGTTGGGTAATACCACCAGTATTGGTTCTGTAGGAATTCTGGAATCTTTACCCTTTGTGCTGCCTACCCTGAAAGTCCAAGGTCGTGCTAAACAGTATCTCCGGCAGCAGCCCCCTGACCTAGTGGTGCTGATTGACTACATGGGACCAAATTTGAGTATTGGTAGTTTTCTCAAGCGTGAACTACCGCAAGTACCGGTAGTTTATTATATTGCTCCCCAAGAGTGGGTTTGGTCTATCTCTAAGCGCAACACCAGGATGATTGTGGAGATGACTGATCGAATGTTGGCAATTTTCCCAGAAGAAGCCCGTTACTTTGTGGAAAAAGGAGCGTCAGTTAGTTGGGTAGGTCATCCCCTGGTAGATCGGATGGAATCTAGCCCAAGCCGGGAGGAGGCTCGTGCTACCTTAGGCATAGCTCCAGAACAAACTGCGATCGCACTTTTACCTGCCTCTAGACAACAAGAAATTAAGTATCTCATGCCTGTAGTCTTCGAAGCCGCCAAGCAGCTACAGTCACAATTGTTGGATACTAAGCAAACCGGCCAGCTTAGCCAGTCAAAGGGTGAAGGGTTAAGGGAAAGTCAAGCTGATTCACCACTATTTTGGATTCCCCTATCCTTAGAAGCCTATCGCCATCCCATTGAAGAAGCAGTACAGCGCTATGGTTTACAGGCTAAGGTGGTAGCTGGTCAAACTAAGGAAATCTTGGCTGCTGCTGATTTAGCCATTACCAAGTCAGGTACAGTGAATTTGGAACTAGCACTACTAGATGTGCCCCAGGTGGTTTTCTACCGAGTTAATCCCTTTACCTACTGGCTTGCTCGCACCTTCTTGAAGTTTTCGATTCCCTTCATGTCTCCCCCTAACTTAGTAGTAATGCGTTCCATTGTGCCGGAGTTGTTACAAGAGCAAGCCACACCAGAGAATATTGTCCAGGAATCCTTGGAACTCCTTTTTAATCAAGAACGGCGTCAGCAAACTCTGAAAAATTATCAGGAAATGCGCCAGTTATTGGGTGAAGTGGGCGTATGCGATCGCGCTGCTAAGGAGATTTTCCAGCTAATGAGCTAAGTGGTCAAAGGCTAATGGCTAATGCCTGATAGCTGTTCGCGTAGCGTGCGCGTAGCGCATAAGCTTACAATTATGCTAATTCCAGACAAATTCCAAGTCTAAGACAAAGCCAGGCAAAACATCTTCTCCCGATAATGTTTTGGGAGATTTTAAGACTTCTACAGGTTGATTGAGTCGATAAATTTCAACTGTCTTATGATTAGGGTCAATTAACCAACCCAAACGCAGTTGATTATCAATATACTCCTGCATTTTTTGGCGTAACGGTTCCATATTGTCACTCTTTGAACGCAACTCCAGCACAAAATCAGGACAAAGGGGTGGGAAAGTTTCTTGTTGTTCAGGGGTTAATGCATTCCATCGTTTTTGACTAACCCAAGCTGCATCAGGGGAACGAATTGCCCCATTGGGAAGTCGAAAAGCAGTCGATGAGTTAAAGGTAACCCCCAGTTTGGTTTGGCGATTCCATAACCAAAGTTGTCCTTCTATATCAATGTTGCGTTTTCCAGTATTCCCCCCAGTGGGTGGCATGACAATTAATTTTCCTGTAGCACTACGTTCTAAGCGTAAGTCTCGATTAGCAGCAGCAAGTTGTTCAAACTGCTCGTCAGTAACTCTGAGGCTAGGAGGAATGTTGATCGGAAGGGTATTCATGGATAAATCTCAAGTTATCCCTTATAGATATATCTAGCAATTGCTTCGCAACTAAGACGAATCGTTATCTTGCCCCGGACGACCCAAATAAAGCTTAACAAAATCTTCTGCTGCTGCTGGATTAATCTGATACAGCGCATCCCGAAGTTGAAGAACCATCTCAGCGCCTGGATCTCTAATTTCATTCACCCAACGATAAATATTGGAACGACCAATTCCCATCAGCACAGCGACTCGATTCTGGCTGATGCCGTAGCTTTCTAATACTTGTTTGAGGGCTTTGCCTGCTTTTCCCATGCCTCAAATTCTGTCATTTACTCACGACTGAGTAAATGGAACCAAATGGACTACAATGAGGTATACTATTTGTAGTCCATTCGGTAACAATAAGAAGGTAACTTCCCATGTCCAACAACTTTCTACCAGAACCGGAAGAAACTCCCTCGGTACCCGCCTCCGATCCTACTCCCACACCACCTGAACCCAAGCGAGAACCTGTGCGAATCCTAGTCATTGGTTCAAGTAACGGCATCACCAAAATCATCCACACCCAATACAAACTCGGCTTTGCTGAAATCAGGGAATGGAGTCCCTTAATGCCTGCTTCCATTCCTGGTAAACAGATGCGTGCTCTTACTCGCTACGTTTCTACCAATTAACCTTCCTCAATTTTTCTTAAGGGGAAAGGGAAATTATTCCCTTTCCCCATTTGCTCCTTGTCGCTGTTTAAGTCCAAGTCACAATTCAACATGATTGAATCTTATGAACTTTCTTCGCCGTCGCATCAATCCTCAAACCTTCGTCATCACTCGTAGACAACTCAGCAGATACCTAAAAATTGACCCTAGTCGAGTCTGGCGATGGCAAAAGTGGGCTCATGTACTATGGGTACATATTCAAGGAAGAGGCGGCTACTTCATTAGCTACCGTCAGCTAGAACAGTGGATAGCTGCTTGTTGTACCCTGATTCGTTCTTGCCGAGAGTTAAGAGCATTGGAAACAGTATGGTCAGCAATTTGGCGAGAAGCTAAACGATATACAGAACAAGGGATGACTCGACTCTCTGAGATTTACCAACAACGTAAAGCATATCTTTCTTATTCCTAAAAGGGTCGCAAGACACCTTCAAAACTCGAAATACTCAGCTGTTATGGGTAGATTCTAAGTTGTGAAAAAGACTTACTGCGTAACCCCTTGAGGAGTAGATTAAGTTTGTATACCCTCTTCACCATAAGGGCAACTTACCATGAGGGTAAATTCCCAAACAACAAAAAAACTAAGCACGACCACTCAATTGCACAAGCCTAATTTGTACAACCTCTTCATAAAGCTTTTCGAGCTGAGTAATATTCCCACTTAAGGTATAGCGCTCTAGAACCCTTGCCCTAGCTTTATGACCAAGCAAAGTAGTCCAGTCTCTGTGGTCACGCAATAGGGGTAATAGGGTTTTAAGTTGGGATGTCACCCCATGGGTATTGAGAATTATCCCAGCACCATCCTCTAACACTTCCCCATCAGCTCCAGCATCTGTGGCTACACAAGCCACGCCACAAGCCATGGCTTCGAGTAATGATAAGGACAGCCCTTCCAATAGAGAAGGTAAAATAAACACATCTGCTGCCCGCAAAATCTCAATCCGTTCTTGCTCGGAAGCCACAAATCCTAGCCAAATGATATTGTGTTCTTCCCCATAAAATGGTTTTAATGAAGCTAATAACGGTCCATCACCAGCAATCACTAGCTTACTGGATTCACCGAGGTTACATTGTTTCCACGCTCGCAGCAGCGCTTCAACATTTTTTTCCGTAGCAATCCGACCTTGATAAACAAACAGGCGTTGCCCTCCGAACTCAGATGCCAACTCAGAGGTAAACTGGGAGTATCCTGGAGAATATTTCTGGACATCAACTCCATTGGGAATCACTGCTAGCTTGTGATCAGGAACGCCAACCCGGATTAGGACATCCCGTTGGAGTTGAGAAAAGATAATCACTCGGTCGTAGTGGGCGAGAAACGGTGCATAAACTTGATAGGTCAGCAATTGGGTTCCCGATTGCAAATTGCGTCGTTTACCATCAAAGGGCGGATGGAAGGTCGCCACTAAGGGTAAATTGAGTTCGGTACAGATTTCCGGTAACAGGAAGTCTAAAGGAGATAAAGTTAAGGAAGCATGGACCAGATCAGGTTTGAGCTCCTGTAGCGATCGCTTCAAAACCTTACTGGCGGTTAGGGTTGGAATGGTATACATCTGAGACTTGTACAAGCAAGGCAGTGGTACCTCCTGACAACCCCACCAAGTCCGGTCCTCTTCTTCTTGGGCAAAGTGGAGGAAACTGACCTGGTAGCCCCGGTCGAGCAGAGCATTGGTCACTTCTCGATTGTAGGTGACGTTACCACAAAAAGGGGATTTTTTTCCGAGCCAGGCGATATGCATTCCGGTTGGTAGTTCTATCTCTATTTATGACGTTTATTGAAATTATTTAATCTATTACCGGAAATATACCAGTTTAAGAACCCACCTAAGAACACAAGTGCTGCTAAACCAAGAAATACAGGTTGTAAACCCAACCAAGTTTCTGCGATCCCCGCTAAGGCTAAAGGTAAACTCAAGGCGATATTAATAGCATTGTTTTGTAGTCCGAAAACTTTGCCCCGCATCTCTTCTGGTGTTTCTGCCTGGATGGTAGTCTGCATCGGGATACCGACCAAAGCCCCAAACCCCCCCAATACCATAGTCATGAGTAAAGCCAGCCAGAGATTATTAGTGAATAAGGACAACCCTACTAAGGCTACTCCCATACCCACAGAACCAGACAGACTTAAATTGACATGGGAGGTGTCATCAAACCAGTTTCCTAGGATTGCTGCACTAATCGCCATCCCAATCCCACCGGCTGCTAACAAGAAGCCAAACTGGGAAGCGGTGATCCCAGGTAGGTTTTCCGCGAGTCTTACCGCCAGAACCGCTAAAGCAGCAAAAACGGAAAACAGAATAACTTGTTGAATCATAGCATTGCGGACACTTCGATTGTGTTGTACGTAACGCAGACCATCAGCAATGTCCGCCCATACATGAGGTTGCTCAGCGTTAGACTTTGCCCGATTTTCACCAGTTCTCAGTAACAACAACACTAATCCTGCGATCGCATAAGACCCTCCTACCAAAACTTCTTTCCCCAAGTACACCCCGAAATGTAGCTGAGCTCCCAACCTATCTGCTAACGCTAACAACGGTTCACCCACAGCAAAACCAATGATTAAGGAAGCCATCATGGTTGTAGTATATAGAGAGTTGGCCGACAGTAGGTGCTGCGGTTTCACAATCAAGGGAATTACCGCTTGTTCTGCTGGGGCAAAAAATTGGGTCAGGGTAGAGACTAGAAAGGTAATCACTAATAAGACATAAAAGCCTAGTGGCAGATTGGAGACTGATGTCGAGCCTTGAGTTAAAGACAACAACCCAGGCACTAACAACACCAGTGCCCCTCGCAACAGATTGGTTAGTACCAGCACATCTTTTTTTGACCACCGATCCACATAGACGCCAGCCAAGGAACCAAATAGAACTGCTGGGATGGTAAAGGCAATCATCACCGCTGATACCCAGCCACTGATAGTTTGATCAGCATCTTTAAAGCGACTGGTTATCAAGGCAATCATTAACACCAGATAAACCTTGTCTGCTAGCTGAGAGAAGACTTGACCACTCCATAGGGCTAAGAAGTTGGAATTTTTTAGAACTGGTATAAATCCTTTATCCGGTGATGAATCCAGTTCCTGATCCCTTAGATCATCACTGCTCGATGAGGGGTTTGCCACCAAATCAGACTTGGTGAAATCAGACGTGGGGTCTGGGGAGTGTTTTTGGTTTTTTCCAGTCTCCGATGATTGCATTCTGGCTTTTTTAGGTTAGGCTTTTTTATTATCAGTAACAACTTTTTTCGATAGTCATTATTAGTATTAATTAACAGACGACAACGAATCTACTAAAGCCGCTGAACGAATTGAGCGACCAAAGTGATACTGAGCGTAGTCTCGCAAAATTCGCTCCAGCTTCACCCAGAGTGAATCTACAGACTCAGCCGCTTTCGACCCTGCCAATTGGTCTTTTAATAGTGTAGTCAGCTGAGGTAATTCAGCAGCTGCCAGTTGTTGAAGCAGGGTTAACTCCAGAGCATTCAGCTGATGATTTACTCGTGGAGGAGGGGGTAGGATGATATCAGTATCAGGGTTGTCAATGGTTTCACTCAAGCTCTGTGCTTGATTTGGAATAGTTTGATTCGGTAAATGGTTCCGATTGGACTGATTACTGACTAAACTAATAGTTCCACCAGCTTCTACACTAAAACCAACCCGCCAATTCGGG
>NZ_JAAHHU010000022.1:0-3580 GCF_010672095.1 Moorena sp. SIO3I6
ACTATCCGAAGGGGTCTGAAATTACAACTCAACTGGCCGGTGAAGTTGTTGTTGGTACCAGTAGGTCTCTACGTAGTTTGGTTGTTTGCTCCTCAGAGTGGTCTCCCTTACATTTATTTCGATTTTTAAAGTTAGTTAAATAAAGATTAATTAAAGCAAATAAATGTTTAATTAATTGAATAAATGCAAAATCAACTAAGTAAAAATTTCGTTGATATTAAGAAATATAAAAAAACGTGCAGATTCAAGATTAGTGTTAATAGTATTAATCATAAGCCAAGGCAAGAAGACTATTTTCTAGGTGCGCCTTCACGCTTGTCGGGAAACCCGACCGGGGTCGCACCGCATCTTCACCTCTGGCACTTTCCGTTAATTGCCATAATATTTGAACCATGACAACTACATTAAGAGGTCGTGAAAGCGGCAATCTTTGGGATCGGTTTTGTAACTGGATTACCTCCACCAATAACCGCCTCTACGTAGGCTGGTTTGGTGTTTTGATGATCCCTTGCTTGCTAACCGCTACCATCTGCTTTATCATCGCCTTCATCGCTGCTCCTCCAGTGGACATCGACGGTATCCGTGAACCGGTGGCTGGCTCTCTGATCTACGGTAACAACATCATTTCTGGTGCCGTTGTACCTTCTTCAAATGCTATCGGCTTGCACTTCTACCCGATTTGGGAAGCCGCGTCCTTGGATGAATGGTTATACAACGGTGGCCCTTACCAGCTGATTGTGTTTCACTTCCTAGTTGGCATCTTCTGCTGGATGGGTCGTCAGTGGGAGCTGAGCTATCGTCTGGGTATGCGTCCTTGGATTTGCGTAGCTTACAGTGCCCCTGTGGCTGCCGCTACCTCTGTTTTCCTGATCTACCCCATTGGTCAAGGCAGTTTCTCTGATGGCATGCCTCTAGGAATCAGTGGTACCTTCAACTTCATGTTCGTATTCCAAGCAGAACACAATATCCTGATGCACCCCTTCCATATGCTCGGTGTAGCTGGTGTATTTGGTGGTGCTTTGTTTAGTGCGATGCACGGTTCTCTAGTGACCTCTTCCCTGGTTCGTGAAACTACCGAAATCGAGTCTCAGAACTATGGTTACAAGTTCGGTCAAGAAGAAGAAACCTACAACATCGTTGCGGCTCATGGCTACTTTGGCCGTTTGATCTTCCAGTATGCTAGCTTCAACAACAGCCGTTCCTTGCACTTCTTCTTGGGTGCTTGGCCAGTGGTTGGCATCTGGTTTACCGCTTTAGGTATTAGCACTATGGCCTTCAACCTGAACGGCTTCAACTTCAACCAGTCCGTGCTCGATTCTCAAGGTCACGTCATCAACACCTGGGCTGATGTGCTTAACCGGGCTAACTTGGGCTTTGAAGTGATGCACGAGCGTAATGCTCACAACTTCCCTCTCGATTTGGCTGCTAGTGAGGTGGCTCCAGTTGCTGTGAGTGCTCCTATCATCAATGGTTAATCTTGACCCGGGAAAGAGGCGCGAGCGATCGCACCTCTTGCAATAAAGCGTTCTTCTGTGAGGAAGGGCGCTTTTTTTGTAGGAAGGAACCGCAAGTCTCAAACTTGAGGGGGCGGAATGTGGGTACTCATACCAAGTTGCGGTCAAACATACAACTTTCTCTTCCCCCAATTTCCCCATCTCCCTATCTCCCCATCTCCCTATCTCCCCATCTCCCTATCCAACCAATCTACTATTTTTGAATACAACTCGGTATCAGGCACTAGCACTCTATCAAAAGGGGCACATCTAACCGATAGGATAGTAGTAATGCTGCAATAATATAAGCTTTATACAAAATTAACTTGAGAGAGAACACTGTATGGATCTGGTTACACTCCAGAACAAATTAGATAATATTGCCTTTTTCGTCCTGTTTGTGACGATGTTAATTTACTGGGTAGGAGCCGCTTTTCCTAAAATCCCTTATTTGTCACCCTTAGGAACATCAGGGATGGCAACCGCCAACCTTTGCACTGCTACCTTACTCGGAGCAAGATGGCTAGAGGCAGGCTACTTCCCGATCAGTAATCTCTATGAATCCCTATTTTTCCTAACCTGGGGAATTACCACAGTTCATCTAATTGCTGAAAACATGAGTCGCAGCCGATTTGTGGGCGTGGCTACTGCACCAGTCGCCATGGGAATTACCGCGTTTGCCGCTCTATCCCTACCACCAGACATGCAGGAAAGTGCTCCATTGGTACCTGCTCTGAAATCCAATTGGTTAATGATGCATGTTAGCATCATGATGCTCAGTTACGCCACCCTGATGGTGGGTTCCCTGGTAGCGATCGCATTTTTAGTGACGTCTCTGGCTCCAAGGATAAGACTATCAAAATTTGGGATTTGGAAAAGCGAGAGGAAATTTTTACCTTTACAGGTCATACCGACTCCATCAATCGGATCAAAATAACATCCAACGGTAAGCTAGTCATTTCTGCATCTTCCGATAAAACACTCCAAGTGTGGGATTTCGAGACTAGGGAAGTTATTGCTACGTTTACTGGAGAAAGTGCTATCAACTGTTGTGCCGTTGCACCGGATGATGTAACCATTGTCGCAGGGGATGAAGGGGGAAATATGCATTTTCTGCGCTTGGAGGGAGTGGGGAGTAGGGAACAGGGAACAGGGAACAGGGAACAGGGAACAGGGAACAGTAATAATAATTGATTCTTTCTTGATGCAGTCGATCATAAAACAAGCACAAGAGATCGTGTTGCCTCAGTCTTTGAATGAATAGAAGTAGAGTGGGCATCCTGCCCGCGCGACAATCTAAGAGAATAAATTAATCATAAATTCATCGTAGGGTGGGCAGTGCCTAAGACGGATAATATTAGGGTTTAATAGATTTTATCAGCACTGCCCACCAACCTAAAATTAACTAGAAACTAGTAATACTATTAATCCTAGGTGGGAATTTTAATAATGATAGGGTTTAATAGATTTTATCAGCACTGCCCACGGACAATAAAGAGTTTAGCTTTTTAATCAAATTAATCGTCAGTCAGGTGGGCAGTGCATCAGAGCAATTTCAAAGCTGACCATTGGTTTGATAAGCACTACCCACCCTACATCTACTCCGCCTTAAGCCACCTCAATATACTCACAGAATGACACTGATTCAGGAGCACTTAATCCATCTTCTTTCAATCCTTCCAAATGAAACATCACTGCCTCAGTAATTAATTGTTTAACGTCTTCTAATGTTTCTGCCACCGCAACACATCCAGGAAGATCGGGAACATAAGCACCGTAGCTATTTTTTCCTTTTTCAATAACAACTGCATAGCGCATTAAATTTTGTCCTCCTCTATTTGAGCTTGTCGCCATATATTTTTAAGAGTCCCAATCGGAGCCTCAAGACTTGATTTACCCGATACTGTTACTGTGCCAGACTTTGAAGGAGTAGGGAGTAGGGATTAGGGAGTGGGGAGTCGAGAATAAATTAATCATAAATTCATCGTAGGGTGGGCAGTGCCTAAGACGGATAATATTAGGGTTTAATAGATTTTATCAGCACTGCCCACCAACCTAAAATTAACTAGAAACTAGTAATACTATTA
>NZ_JAAHHU010000220.1:0-8520 GCF_010672095.1 Moorena sp. SIO3I6
TTTGCGAGGGTTGGTCTTTCACCAACATGGTTACCAAGTTATCAAGGTTTAATACCTTGTGACTAATCCCCCTTTTACCCTTATTGGGTTAGGTTTCTAGTCAACGAATCGCACATGCTTTACTGGTATAGCTTTCCTCTGTTTCTATGAACTCGATTCCATACTGTTCACAAAGCCCGGCTATTCTCTCTTTCAGTCTAGCTGTAGGTATTGGCACAAATTCCGAGTTAGTTTTTTTTCCTAACTCGATCGAGTTTTTGTTTCCTTTATTCCAACCAAAAACGACCCGACCGATTTGATTTTCTAAGCAATGTTTTATAACTAGTCTGGCGGCTTTGTTAATTCCATCGCGCATCTGACGGTTACGTTTTTCGGTGATCGTAGCTAATTTATTAGACCAAAACCCTTGTGGCTTGCCTTCTTTGATTGTTGAGATCTGTTTGTTATACCAACGATTCATCGATTTGATGTGCTTGCCATCAATAATAAAGCTAGTTCCTACATTAGAAACACAGGTTAGCCAGTTATCCAATCCCGGGTCAATCCCAAGTACATTCTCGGGTTCACCACTGGGCGTTTCTATTTCTTTTTGATAAACAAACTCTACATAAAAACACTTATTTCTTGGCAGTATTCTTAATTCTTTGATGTCATCAAATTCCAGGTTGCTCGCCATCGGCAACCTAAAACTATCAATGCCAAACCAGGATTTTACCTGTCTGCCCAATGGTATTCTTATGGTTCCATCTATTAATCTTAAGGCTTGCTTTGGATAACTAACTAATGCCAAACCTCCTTTTTTTCTATATTTGGGTAGTCTTGGTCTATTCTCAATCTTTCCTTCTCGGTATGCGTCCTGCAGCCTTTTGTAGGATTTAAAGGACTCGTAGACCGAACGAAGTATTTGTTGTGCTGCTTGGGAGTGAAGTGCCTGATAGTGACGATTGGGCTTGTATTCTTTTTCTAGCTCAAACTTGCTGATGTAGCGATTGGCTTTAAAGTAGAGTTGACGGGCAAAGTAGATTCCCATGTTTGTCAATCTCTGGGATTGTGTGCATAAAAAGTTGAGAATCGCCAATAACTCAAGATCTGGACTCAATAAAACTTGCTGACAGCCGTACACTGGCATCACCTCCTCGCTAATTGCTGATTATACTATAAACAGGACACATAAATGTGTCTGCTGTGACGGCTCGCTCGGTTTCATCCCCTGCTTCAAAAAAGACAGGGGCTTTCACCATCGCTTCTTGGTAATTTTAATTAGTAATTTGCCATTACCTAGTTCAAACGGAACTAGTTAAAAGCGAACCACCTTACGTTTTAGTAGGGTAACTCGGCGACTATCAACAACCATTGCCCAAAACCCCCCTGCGCTCAGTCGCCTTAAGATTGAGTTAGCTTGGGTTTCACTAGTTGTGTGTACTGTCAGTAAGTAAGGTCGCTGAGCATAAGAAACCAAGCCAACATTGACGCCCAGTAGTTGCTCTAGTCGGGATGCCATTTCTGGTTGATTGAAGTAGTCCACCAGAACTGCATAACCATCACCCAATCCCTGAGGAGTATAACCTCTATTAGTAGGCTGTATAGTAGTACTAGGTTGGCTTGACGGTGGAGATTGAACTACAAAAGCTGAGTATCCCACTACCTGATCCAGATAGCGTGCCCAATCTTTAGCATCGTTAATGCCTCTGAAACCGCCAACCCGAGTTACTGTGTCTTCCAAATATTGACAAAAATCAGTTTTTGCGCTATTGGGTAAAATTCTTTGAATTTGTTCGTGATTTTTCCTAATTCGGCTAAGCACTAACAAAATGTACTCGCCGTTTTGTGGTGGTTGGCATTGAGGAGTTATTGGTTGAGCATAAACCGAATCAAAGACACCACCAACTAAAGCAGCCAGTGCTATCGAGAAAATTTGTAAAATAAACTGTATTGTTTCCCTGGTCATAGATGATTAGAAAGTAGACCTATAGCCACTGTCTTGGAAGCAAAAAACTAACCATTAAACTGATGCCAGAGACGCTAGAGGGTCAGGTATACTATCTGATGGTGCCTGAAATTCACCAGTTTTGACAAATTCTAGGCGCAGCTTTAACCAGGTGATGAACTTAGGATTAGTAGAAATTATCGCCGTTGCTGGTTGCGGACATTCCTGCTTTACCTGGGACATTTGGGAACTTTCCAAGAATGCTGGCTGGTTGACTAACCAAAAGTCTATTTCTTTTTCCTGTTCATGGTAGTGCCTGGTACGTTCCCGAAGTACTTCCTCCAATGGTTCTTCTTCAAGGAACTTTTGACTGGCTAAAACGTAGTAGTAAGTTTGCATAGTTTCAGTTACTGAGGAAAGCTCAAAATTTACCTTGCATCGCTTGTTTCATTTCTCTAACCGCCCGTTCTATACCCACCAGAGATGCCCGAGCAATGATGCTATGACCAATATTGAGTTCTTCCATACCTTCGATACAAGCAACCGGGTAAACATTCCAGTAGGTAAGACCATGACCAGCATTGACTCGTAAGCCAGCAGCAATCGCTTGTTGGCATCCGGAGGCCAAAACTTTTAATTCTTTAGCCTGACTGACTTCATTAGTAGCTTCTGCATAACTCCCCGTGTGCAGCTCAATAAATTTAGCTTTTGTTTGAGCAGAAGCATCGATTTGGGCAGGATCAGCGTCTATAAATAAGCTAACGGGAATACCAGCGCTCTGTAACTGGGCTACAACCTCACTAAGGCGAGGCATTTGCCCTGCTACATCTAGCCCTCCCTCGGTAGTCACTTCTTCTCGTTTTTCTGGTACGAGGGTAACGTAATCGGGTTTAACCTCTAGAGCGATCGCTACCATTTCATCGGTAGGTGCCATTTCCAAATTCAGATGAGTTCGCACCGTTTGTCTCAACAGAGCAATGTCCCTCTGTTGAATGTGACGTCGGTCCTCTCTTAGATGTGCGGTGATGCCATCCGCACCAGCAAGCTCTGCCAACACCGCTGCTGCCACTGGGTCAGGTTCTACAGTGCGCCGCGCCTGACGAATTGTGGCAATATGGTCAATATTTACGCCCAGTGTTAGCACTAATGTTTTTCTCCTGGATTTGACATCCTAGCCACGACCATAGCGCAGCTTGCTCTTAAACTCCAAGGCTTTAAAACCTTAGCTTTGAGCAACATAGCCTTTTCTAGTTTAACAGGGAGAGGTAACGTCTAGATAGATTGTCTATCAAGGGTCTACAAGACAGTCCCCAATTAAGTAGAAAGCCCCTCGCGAGGGGCGTGCGCAGCGAGAGGTAGTTCACCTGAAATTCTTAATCCTGGGATTAGATACTTCTAGGTTGCAGTTCGTCTTTTGATGGTAATTTGACATTCCAGGCTAGTCCTAAGCGCTGAAGCAGCAGGATGAAGAACCAACCCAGGTCAAGTTGCCACCAATAATGTCCAAATCTTGCTGAGTTGGGAAAAGCATGGTGATTATTGTGCCACCCTTCACCAAGGGTCAAGATGGCGACGATAGGATTGTTCTTGCTCATATCAGAGGTAGTAAACAGCTCTTTTCCCCACAGGTGGCAAACTGAGTTGACACAAAAGGTGATTTGACGGACCAGAAAAATCCGAAATGCTCCGCCCCAGATTAAACCACCTAAGACTCCTGATACAGAACCAGTCAAGACTCCACCCAGGAAACCAGGAATTAACAGGGAAAGCAATACCCAAAAGACGTAGAGGTTGTCTATTCTTCGGATCAGCTTGTCCTTGATTAGGTCAGGAGCATACTTATAGGGAGGCTGCCAATCCACATTCACAATCCAAGCAATATGGGAATGCCAAAACCCTTGGATAAATCCCCAAAATCCTCCCTGGTGAAGATGGGGTGAGTGAGTGTCTCCGTCTTGGTCAGAGTAAATATGATGGCAGCGATGATGGTGAACCCAGCTAGTGACTGGTCCTTGAGCTGCCATACATCCGGCAATGGCTAAGAATGCCCTTATAAATGGTCCAGTCTGAAAGGCACGATGGCTAAAAAGCCTGTGATACCCGACGGTAATCCCGATGAAATTCAGGATGTACATCCCGAGAAAAAGACCAATATCGAGAGGCTGGACGTTCAGTTTCTCAAGGAACATAACTACTATCGCAGCAATTACTCCCAAAGGGGAGATGGCGATAACGATAGTAACTAAAGTTTTCTGGAGTGTGCTAACTTCTGGGGAAGTAGATGAAGAGATTGACACTTGTGTTGTTTCAATAAAATACTAATACACCAAAACTAAGCATATCCGATTGCTTGTGCAACATTTAACCTGTACAAACCTACTCACAAGCAGATAGGACGATGGTATAGCATTAGTTTTAACTAATGGTTGTTGCCGACAAAGCAATGCCAAAAGCATTGCGCTAATTTTCTTAATGGAGGCTCTGCTGCCTACTCTCAAACCGCACTGTAACTTCACTCAGTCCATTATTTTACGTCGCTTAACTTACGACCAGCTGCCAAAGCTTTTAGTTCTTCGTTGGGCGGTAGTGTTCCGAAGTTAAACAAGTTACTAACTTATTTCATTATAAAACAGTGGATAATGTTTGACAAGGTTTAGAGAGCTATAAGGCTAATAGTTGCACCTCTAAAACCTGCCAATACCCAAGAATCCCATGGCGGGAATTCCCTTATTCCCTCCTTGTCCTAGTGGAGCCGACTGCATTGCTTTATTAAATCAAAAAAAAAGCTGAAACTCTTGTCCGTGTCTTGATGCAAAGCGCGAGTGGGACAAATCCCCCCATAAAGGCCAACCCGTCGCTTCAGCATAGCTGCCAAATGCCTAACAGCTTACTACATCAAAGTAGATTCAAACTCCTACTATAAAACTGATAGGAGTAGAATAGAGGACAGCACAAAAAACGGGGTTGTGGAGGGAAGAACGTTGGATGAGCTGAGAACTGCGTTAGAGTTAGCAACCGTTGAAGAGTTACAACAAGTGACAGACATTCTATTCTGTCGTAGGTTTAATCCCTTAGATTACCTTCAGCTCCCTGAGCCAATCGATATCCAAAGCCAAAACCGTGAAGCTTGGTTGGATTCCCTGGAAGAGCGATTTCGCTTCTTGGCAGCAGATGGAGTAACAGTACTCAAGGGACGGACGAGGGAAGTAACCTACCGACAAGCCCTGATTCAAGTTTGTCGTTACCTCAAAATTCCTTACTCTCAACGTCTGACTACAACTGACTTGGAAGCAGAAATATTTCTTCACCTCATGGAGAAAACCTGGAAACGCTTACCAACCCAAGATCAGCAATCCCTAACAGTACAGGTACAGAAATGCTTAGCTAAGTCAAAACTCCCTGAACCCTTACCTGTTCAAATCCAGCACAATCCTATCGAGTTTTTACTCAAAGGTGGTAGCGCCCTAGCATTGACCTCGATTCTAAAGCCAATAATACTACAACAGGTTGCACGCCAGTTTGCCCTACATTTCGCTCGCTATCAGGTTGCTAAACAAGCCCTAGTGAAGGGAGGTTTGGCAGCAGCAGCTCAGTTTCAGAACTACTTTACACTACAAACAGCACGACAGGGAATGGCACTAAGTGCTGCTCGTTATGGGGTTACTAGGAGTGTTTTTGCCTGCCTAGGTCCGATCATGTGGAGCTATTTCTTTGTTGACTTAGGCTGGAGAGCGATCGCAACCAACTACGGTCGGATTATTCCAACCATCTTAACCTTAGCACAAATTCGCCTGACTCGTGCTGAGTGCTGGGAACCAGTTTAGATTGATAGTAGTGGTTAGTGGTTAATTGGTTCTTGGGAAAGAATAGACATTCAGACAATCACCTACAAATAGCTTGGAACTGCGCTAAGCTGGGAACTCTTATCTTTCCCCTGTTTCCAGCTTTAGGCGCAGTGGGGTTAGTACTAGCTGTGGGAGATACTTGGCGGCAAAAGTACGCCAGTATGATCTCAAAACCCCTAAACTGGGGCTTGGCTATTTTGAGTATCTGGTTGCTCATTACTGCTAGCTTAGCCTTTAACCCCACAGAAGCGTTCCTAGGTTTAGGGAATTTTATCCCCTTCTTCGCCGTTTTCGCTGCTTTCTCTACCCTCATCCAAACCCCAGCACAGCTGAGGCAATTAGCCTGGATTCTAGTTATTCCTTCCCTAGCAGTAACTATACTGGGTTTTGCTCAGATGGTTTTGGGTTGGACTAGCCCAAAAGTATTATCACTAGTCTTTGGTTCAACCTTGGTAGCTAACGGTAATCCTCCAGGTCGGATGGATTCAGTGTTTTCGTATGCCAATATCCTAGCCGCTTATCTACAAATACCATTAATTTTAGGAATAGGGCTGTGGATTGAGAGGTTTCAAGCTAGGGGTTGGAGCTGGCATCGATTCGATTATCCGCTGTTGTTCTTGAGTGTGGTGGTGATCGGTAATGCGATCGCATTAGTTTTGACCAACTCCCGCAATGCTTGGATAATCGCTGTTTTGGCTTGCCTTGCCTTTGCCCTTTACTTAGGTTGGTACTGGCTGGTGACAGCAGTTACTGCTGCTGTTGGTAGTATTCTGTGGGCATCATTTGGTCCAATCCTAGGGCGTCAATGGCTGCGTAGTATTGTCCCAGCATACTTTTGGATGCGATTGTCTGACCAGTTGTATCCCGACCGACCCATCGCTACCTTGAGGACAACCCAGTGGAAATTTACTTGGTCCATGATTCAGGAACGTCCCTGGTTGGGTTGGGGGTTACGCAATTTCACTCCTCTTTACCAGTCACAAATGGAAGTCTGGCTTGGTCATCCCCATAATTTACCTCTAATGTTGACTGCTGAAACTGGCATCCCAGGCACACTGATGTTGAGTGGCTTAGTTGCCTGGATTATAGTACAAGGTATCCAACTATTAAGGGTTTGGTCAACCGTTGCGACCCCTACCACTAGACAAGATTGGCATCAAGACAACTTAATTCTGTTCAGTTATCTGGTGGCTTTTGGCAGCTGTACTCTATTCAATCTGCTGGATGTAACTCTGTTTGATTTTCGGGTTAATACCTTGGGGTGGCTGTTGTTGTCAGCAATTCGTGGCGTGGCGTGTCACATTTAACCTAATTTAGTTCTTGATATTGCAATTAGCTAAACCTTAGTTGAAAAGGAGTCGTCTAAGCACGAGTCAGGATAACCGTTACCATGTTGCCTAGAATAGGTGAAGTTAAGCTTAGTTTACCGAAATTGTCGGATTTTGTGGGATGATTAAAGGATCAGGCTCCTTCCAAATGTCACAATAATCGAAAGCGTTGTCTAACCAGTTAGGATAAAACTGCAGTGGCACAAGATCGGGTCAGACAAAACATTAGGAATCGCGAAAGCCCAAACTCCACGACTTATTACGAAATACTGGGATTGCACCCTAGTGCATCACCCATAGCTATCCGACGTGCCTATCGGCAACTCAGTAAGCGCTATCATCCTGATACAACCGACTTACCCACTGAAACTGCCACGATTAAATTCCAAAAGCTGAACCAAGCCTATGCTACCCTGAGTAATCCAGAGCGACGAGCAATCTATGACCAAAAAATTGGTTATTCCCGCCTCAATGTGATTCAGCCACCCCCTAGTTTAAACAATCCAGTTAATCAAAAGCCACCAAGCTCCTCGTCCTCAGCTTACCTTGATCCCACTGACCGCCCCCTTTCAGCTGGGGAGATTTTTGTCTTATTCATTTTAGGACTAACCTTTTTAGGCTGCTTACTACTAGCCATAGCGATTGGATTAACCCAAGGTGAATCTGCTCTGCTAATTTCTAAACCCAGTGGCAATGATTTGCTTACCTTACCCGAGATTAATTTTATTCAACAGGCGAAACCTGATAATTTGGATAGTCAAATACCGGTTAATAACCAATCAGCCCAAAATACCCAGATAACCCATCTCTCAGAATAACTGATCAAGAATAACTTATAATATTAAGTCTGTTTAATCCCTTATAATGTTAATCCCTTATAATAGGGTTTATCCCATAAATGTTAATTGTCTTAATTGTTAATTGTCTTAATTGTTAATTGAAAATTGTCACGTGACCATTGACAATGTTCAATTTTCTACTGATGTACCACCAAGAATTATAAATAGTTAATCGGACTCGATATGACACTTCCGCCAGGTGATACCCCCTTGTATAACCACCCTCTACCTGAAATAGAGAGGTGGCTGAAAATACTAGGATGTGAACAAGACAGTAATGATCTACATTGCTGGCGTGTTGATCGACCTACCTGGAAAGCAGAACTTTGCCTTGAGGTAGAGGAGTTAATCGTGCGCTACGTCAAGTCTGGGGAAGATGGACAAGATATTCAACGATCTTTCAAGTATTCCCTCAGCCGCAAAGATATAGAAGATGCAGTTTTCTGTGGTCCTTAGAGGATGTCTGAAAAGTCAAAATAATAGCGATCGCCTCCTGGAACGGGCAAAGCTATATCGGCAAAGTTTGAGGCTTCACAGACTGCTAAAAGAAAAAACTCTCGTCAAGATAAGCTGTCAATAGC
>NZ_JAAHHU010000221.1:0-8495 GCF_010672095.1 Moorena sp. SIO3I6
ACTCTGACAGATAATATCCTTTACGCAGAGGAAGGCCAGTGGTGATTATTTTTTGATAATTACCCCGATCAAATTCTTCCATGGCACCTTTTAAGGCATAGTCCGGTAGCCATCCTTCTACTACTAATGCATCAGCGTTAATGGGAGAAGTAATCGATAAAAATGGGTGGATATGAGTTAACATAAAGAGACTACAGGTAATAATCAAAAAAGTATTCACAAACCATCCTTGAACCGTTAAACCCCACTGTTTTCGCCTACATACTAAACGCATGATTGGGACTTTTAATGAAAAATTATCTCGTCAATAGTCACTAGTCATTAGTAACCACAAATAAATGATATTGTGGTCACTAATGTACGGTATAGTCTACGGTAGAGAAAACCGTGGTCACCTAATCACTGATGACTAATAATCACTGATGACTAATAAGGTCTATAGCGCTTTTTAAGCTAGTAAGGTACAATTTTTTGGGTTTATAGGGAGCAGGGACTGAGGCCGTGGGCCACGCGGGGCGCGTTCGGAGCAGGGAGCAGTAAAGTCAGAAGAAAGAAAAGGTAAAAAATCCGGTGTACCTCATTAGGCTAAAAACCGCTATAGAGCATCTCACTTTTCTAGTACTTACCAATCAAAGTCCCATCTGTCCGGATTATTTTAAAAAGGATGATCGTCAGTCCCCTTGCTTCCTTCGTTTATAGTCTTGTTTTTTGGTAATTCGTAAAATCACTAGCAGCTTATTAATTTCCTACACGTTTGTAAGCATTCAGCCGTCAGCTGTCAGCTATCATGCTTAAAATAAACCTCGTTCCCGTAGCGTGCCCATCGCGCAAACAGGAGATTTAATAGTTCGAGATTAATGAAAATTGGAGTAAGCATTCAGCAGTCAGCGGTCAGTGGTCAGCTTATTTGATGCAAAAGCACCGATTAGTAGCCTGAGCACAGACCTTTGGCTGATAACTGATAACTGATAGCTGATAGCTGATAACTGATAGCTGATAACTGATAGCTGATAACTGATAGCTAATAGCTGATAACTGATAGCTGATAGCTGATAGCTGATAGCTGATAGCTTATAGCTTACACACGCTTCTTTTTGAGATACTCAAAAACCGACTTATCACCAATATCATCTGGAATCGGTTGCAATACTTTACGCAGGGCAAACACCATAAACAAAACCGCCCAGAGTCCTAGCAGAATCATCTCCCAATCTGTAGACCAAAATCCAACTATATGTCCCAGTAACAGCATGGGTACTAGGGGAGTTAGGAATTTAGTTTCCAAGCGATTAAAGCAAAATGCTTCCTTGAAATAAATTCCGGTTAACGCTGCAAAGGTAAAACCAATTCCGAATAGAGAAATAGGATGGTTATAAATGTATAGAGCAAGGGGCTCATTGCTGGAAAATGCCAGTGCAATTGAGGCAATGCAACCGATGCCCCAAAAGATTTGTAGTAGGCGGTGCAGGGGAGCTAGATAAATATGAATGGTGACTAAGCTAACCCCTAGGGCAAGGCAGAATAAGCCATAAAGAGGAGTCAGGACATTTAAAATACTTGGGCTAGCTCCTCGCAATAGAATTAAATTACTGGCGATCGCAAAGCTCAAGGCTGCTACCACTAAGCCAGCGCGGTAGATAACTACGCCAATGCGATCGCTTTCGGTAATGGTAAATTCGCCAAACTGACCTTGGTAAACTACCGGTTCAGATGGTTGTAGTGATGTGGTCATAATATCCTGGAAAGGAACTCGGTACTAATTATTATTCTAATTTTTAATGCTTAATTCCACTTTATCTCCCCAATCCAGCTGTAATTGAGACTTAGCACTCCCACCGTTAACAGCGATTTCCACCCAACCATGACTACCAATTAGGGCAACGAACTCTCCAAGTTGGCAATTGCTATAGGTTTGAGTATGGGGGATAATGCGATCGCTTATCTTAACAGACCAAGTTTTGCCATCAACCTCAGCCCCTGGGATATTAGTGATTAAATTGCCAAAATGGTCAACATATTGGATAGAACCAATAATCCCATCATCGGTTAGTGTTTTTGTTAGTATATCTAGCGTTACCAAAGTGTTTGGCTCAATTACCTCTCCCAAGCTTTCGATTGGTAAGCCACTAGCCAAGTGAGCTCCAACACTAGCAAAGATATCTCGACCATGAAACGTAGTGCTAGGATTTATAGTGCGCCAGTAGGCTGAGTTGGTTAGCTCAACTGCTGCCATGACTGGGTATTGCTCCAAAATTCCACTGAATAGCCCATTATCTGGACCGACCAAGAAACCCTGTGAAAGTTGGATAGCGATCGCTCTTCGGTGACTGCCGACTCCTGGATCAACCACCGCCACATGAACTGTCCCCGCTGGAAAGTAGGGATAAGCATTGATCAAATTAAACCGAGCAGCGGCTAGGTTTTGAGGGGGGATGTGGTGAGTCAGGTCTACTATAGTCAAAGTTGGGTTAACTTGGGCAATGACACCCTTCATCACACCCACATAAACATCTTGTAAGCCAAAATCACTCAGCAGAGTAATAATCCGATTCTGAGGCATGGTTATCTCAAATCCAGTTGACTGATGATCATATCCCTTCTCGGGTAATCGGTAATGGGTAATGAGCCAGAATTGTTATGAGCTTCAAAGGCTTCCAACTTTAAACCTTAAACTTTCAACTTTCAACTTTCAACTTTCAACCGTCAACTTAAGGCTTAAGTATGAAGTATGACCTATGAAAGCTCAAGCTCAAAACTCAAAGCTGAACGGATGAGTTAGGATAAGGATTAAATTCAATACCACTTAACAAGGCTAATCTACCCTAGAGCAAAGGTTCACTAATCATGTCTATGGACACATTACTGACAGAGGTATGGAAAGCTTGGCATAGCCACAATGGCTGGATGGCTTGGAATTTGTTTCTAGCATCAATACCATTAGCTCTAAGTTTTTGGCTATTCCGGAGTAAATCTGGCTTACACTCCGGATTATGGTGGATAGGTTTAGCAGTTTTTATCCTATTTTTGCCCAATGCGCCCTATCTGCTCACCGATGTGATTCATCTAATTCAAGCCATTCGCAGGAATTACTCAGTATGGACAATTACTCTAGTTGTTATTCCCCAACATCTGCTAGTTATCCTAACCGGTTTTGAAGCTTACGTTCTATCTGTGATTAACCTAGGTGAGTATTTGCAGCAGCGAAGGTTAGGAAAGTTGATATTTTTAGCTGAGTTAATTACTCATGCTCTGTGCGCCTTTGGTATTTATTTAGGACGATTCCAACGGTTCAACAGCTGGGACTTAGTTGCTCAACCCAGTAGCTTAGCCAAGAGTATGATTCATGATTTAACCTCTAAAGGTCCACTACTAGTAATGGCCGTAACATTCGTGGTGCTGACAGTATTTTACTGGATGATGAAGCAAATAACCTTAGGAATTATGATCAGAATGCGCCACCAAAGTTCTGGCAGCGCAGCTTCTGGATAATAGATTCACAGCGTGCAAGGTTTTACGGCTGATTACATTCAGCCTTTTCCTGACTGATACCAAATCCGGTTCATATAGGTTACTTAACTAAATCATCAAATCAAGTCTAGGCAAGGACTTTGATTGTTTTGAATATAGTCTTATTAAACCGGATTTGGAATGACATCTGGCGTAGTATAGTTTTCCCTGTTGCGGTAGATATAGCCGTCAGGTTCGTTCTTGAAGATGACACCATTGGTAACTAACCCCAGAACATTTTGACCTGAGCTGTTGAGAATTTCCATAGCAGCATTAGCCCTGGCAGAATCTGTTTTTTCAGGTCGGGCTACCAGTAAAATGCCATCAGCCATTTTGCCCAAAATTGGGGCATCAGCCATACCAGCTAATGCTGGAGTATCTATGATAACGCAGTCATACTCTCGTGAGAACTTCTGCATCAGTAAAGCCATCTTCTGAGAGTCCAAAATAGCCACAGGATTTGGAGGAATTACCCCAGCCATCAGAACATCAAGACCAGTCATTACTTCCCGTTTAGCCTGATGAAATTGAGCCTCACCCACCAGAATATCACTTAAACCCAAGGAGTTAGTTAGTTCCCACAGATGATGTTGAGATGGATAACGCAGATCAGCATCGATTAGTAACACCCGGCGTCCTACTTGAGCCATAGCCGCAGCTAAATTAGCACAGACATGGGACTTGCCTTCCTTAGGAACAGAACTGGTTACTACAATCGATTGCAGTGGTCGATCAGAACTGATAAATTTCAGATTCGCTTGCAGAATTTGATAGGCTTCACCGACGACAGAGCGGGGCAAATCTCTTGGAAAAATGGGGAAAACATTCTGTTGAGACGATCCAGCAAAATAGCTGGTACTGACCAGCTTGCCGTAATCTGGAATCACCCCTAACAAGGTATATCTAAACAACTCTTTTAATTCTTTGAGAGTATGAACCGATTTGTCTAAGAGGTCGATCAAGAAAGCCGTAGCGATCGCAACTAAGATACCAGCAAAAGCTCCCCCTGCCAGGATCAGGTTGATGGGGATTTGAATCGGCTCTTCAGGAACGATCGCCTCTGAAATCACAAGGGCATTACCGACATTTTGATTTTCCGCAACTCTAGTTTCTTGTAGCTTGCTTAACAAAATTTGGTAAGTTGCTTGTGCAGCAGCTACCCGTCGCTCCAGTTCCCGCTGATTCTGCTCTAATTTCGGTAGGACTCTAGACCGCTCTTTGTAAGACGACTGAGTATTCCTCAGAACAGCTAGTTGGCTAGTCAGCCCTAAACGCTGTACCTCGGACTGAACCAGTTCTGCAGTCAGTTGTTGCTGGATTGGTCCAAACTCTAACAAACTCTTAACCGGTGGCGCTGATTGTTGGCTACCAATGACTTGTGCTATTCGCTCTTTTAGTAATTTTAATAGTGCAGCTTCCTGAAAAGCCAACTGAGCCACTGTTGGGTATTCATCGTTGAAGCGGGTGCGCTCCACTGCTAACTGAGCTTGTATCTCTTGGAGTTGTTTCAGTGCATCCTGCACCCCAGTAGATTGCCTTAAAGACGTAGCTGCCACAGCTTGCTGTGTATCCAGACCGATCTTATTGCGCAAGCCCTTAGACTCAGCATTTATCTGTGCTAACTGAGCCTGAAGTTGAGAAATTTCGTCCTCTAATTTGGCAATCGACTCGACTGCAATGTTAGCTTCTTGTTGCAGGTCTAGTACTTTATTAGCTTCTTTGAATTTACGTAAATCCGCTTCTGATTGGCTGACAGTAGCTTCAACTTTTGGGAGTTGTTTCTCAATAAAGTCACGAGCAGCGACAGCTTCCGCTCGGTTAGTTTGGAGATCATTCTCTATGTAAACCTTAATCAGTGTGTTAACGATCCTTTCTGCCCAAGTAGGATCAAAGGATTCATAGGAAATAGTTAAGATGTCTGTCCCCGGAATTGGTTTGACACTGAGTTCTTTTAAAATGAACTCAGGAGAGATAAATTCACCGTTTTTATCCCTGAGGTTGAGAGTTTTGATGGTTTTTTCTATAATTGGTCTGGAAATAATAATTTCTACTTCCGTAGATAAAGGGTCCCTCTTGCGAGCCACATTATCAATAGTGCCAGTTGAATTATCAACCCCGGTCAAAGAAGAATTATCTGTCTTTAACAACAGTTGAGCTGCTGCTAAATAAACAGTTTTTTGAGAGAATGCATACCATGCTGCAAGACCAAAAAAACCAGCAAAGGCTAGGGTTGCTGGCAAAAAACGCCGTTTGAAAACTAGCCAGTATTTATGAAAATCTATTTCTTCTGAATAATCTATAGCTTCCATAATAATTGCTCAGGAAAAAATTTTAATAGTCACCGACAAAAAATTAGTAGATTACTCACCCTTTTTTCACCGTTAGAAGCTAGGTATTTTTTTTATAAATCTATCTATAGTTAGATGCTCTATAAATTAAAATAAATTATAATATTGATTGATTATACTTGATTAAGTTATTGTTATTAACAATCATCAAAAAAATACTATCATGTATATTTAGTTTTAGTGTTAATTTACCAAGTTTTTTTCGGTAAGGGGTAATGGGTTGGGAGTAATCACAATTCATCGTTGCCCTTTACTAATTACTAAACCTTACACTCTTAATGCTTCCAGACAGGATATAAATTGTATTTTGATTACTATTCTACTAAAGTCTGTCTGGCTTTAGCCTTCGAGGGCGAAGCATTTGTATACAAACTGGAACTGTTAGAGCTACTGTTTAAGCTACATATCCAGGTACAAATACTTCGCCCCTACCGACAATGGGTTTGGGTAGATTTAGCTAGCGTGTTGTCGATACCAGTCGATAGTATTCTTCAACCCCTGCTTAAACTCCATCTCAGCAGTGAAGTTAAACTCCTGCTTGGCTCGTTCAATATCCAGACAACGGCGAGGCTGACCATTGGGTTGATCAGTTTCCCAGACAATTTCTCCCTTAAATTCCATCAATTCGCAAATCAACTCAACTAAATCGCGAATTGAGATTTCATAGCCTGTACCCAAATTAACTGGCTCTGGCTGATTGTAATCCGTGGTAGCCATCACAATACCCCGTGCTGCATCGGTTGAGTAGAGAAACTCACGGGTAGGACTGCCATCACCCCACGCAGGCAATGTCATTTCTCCCTTTTGTTGGGCTTCATAGACTTTACGGATTAGAGCAGGGATTACGTGGGAACTGCTGGGGTCGAAATTATCTTCCGGACCATACAAGTTCACCGGTAACAGATAGATGCCATTGAATCCGTACTGTTGCCGATAGGCTTGTAGCTGGACTAAAAGAGCTTTCTTAGCAACCCCATAAGGGGCATTGGTTTCTTCGGGATAACCATCCCACAGGTTATCCTCTTTAAAGGGTACTGGTGTGAATTTGGGATAGGCACAGATGGTACCAACACAGACAAATTTTTCCACACCAGCTTCATAGGCGGCATGAATTAGCTGAGTACCCATCATTAAATTGTCATAGAATAGCTCAGCTGGCTTTTCTCGATTAAGACCAATGCCACCAACGTGAGCAGCAAGATGAATGATGATATCCTGCTGATCCACAGCTCTTTGACAGTTCTCTAAAGAACGCAGGTCATAATCAAGCGATCGCGGAATAGTAATCTTCTGTGCATCCGCTCCAGCTTTACACAACTGATCTACTACCTGACGTCCTAGAAATCCAGCTCCACCAGTAACTAGAATCCTCTTATTACTAAGATCTAAACTTTCCATTTATTTGTCATCCTTGCCTAGCTTTTGGAGAACTATCACCGTCTGGTGCATCGCAATGCAAGCAGGAATATACTAAGTCATTATTCAACACAAATCCTATCGATCCGGATTTGTGGTTGCTGATGTATTCGCTTGCACCAACGATGCTACCTTCACAGTCAGTCATAGACTAACGGATTAGTCAACCATTGTAGCTACACCTTGACGGATATAGGCTTGATCATTCAACGGTTTAGTACTCTTGCCGTTAGCGCTCGACAGACCCAAAGCTTGTAAATCCGCTTCTACCATTAAGGCTACCAACTCCTCAAAGGTTACAGATGGCTCCCAACCTAGTGCCTTTTTTGCCTTGGTGGGGTCACCAATCAGTATATCTACCTCAGCAGGGCGCAAATAACGCTCGTCAAACTCCACATAATTATTCCAATCCAGATTTACATATTTGAAGGCAATCTCTAAAAATTCCTTAACTGAGTGGGTTTCACCAGTAGCTACCACATAATCATCTGGTTTGTCTTGCTGGAGCATCAGCCACATGGCCTTGACATAGTCCTTCGCGTAACCCCAGTCTCGCTTAGAATCAAGATTACCCAGGTAGAGTTTTTTCTGCTGACCTCCGACAATTCGGGCAATTGCTCGGGTAATCTTGCGGGTGACAAAGGTTTCCCCTCGACGGGGTGATTCGTGGTTAAACAGTATACCATTGCAGGCAAACATGCCGTAGGATTCACGATAGTTTATAGTTTGCCAGTGAGCATACACCTTAGCACAGGCATAGGGAGAGCGGGGATAAAATGGAGTGGTTTCCTTTTGGGGTATGTCCTGTACCTTGCCAAACATCTCAGAAGAACCAGCTTGATAGAAACGCACGTCGATACCGGTGCGCTGACGATAGTCCCGAATCGCTTCCAAAAGTCGGAGAGTACCCATTCCCACCGAGTCAACGGTATATTCTGGGGAGTCAAAACTGACCCGAACATGGGATTGAGCCCCTAAGTTATAAATTTCCGATGGCTTAACCGCCTCTAAGATCCGGCGTAGGGTCACACCATCAGTCAAATCACCGTAGTGTAAGAAGAACCGTGCGTTTTGATTGTGGGGGTCTACATAGATATGGTCAATGCGATCTGTGTTGAAGGTGGAGGTCCTTCGGATAATACCGTGAACCTCATAGCCCTTTTCTAGCAACAACTCACTCAAGTAGGAACCGTCTTGACCTGTAATTCCAGTGATTAGCGCTCT
>NZ_JAAHHU010000222.1:0-5213 GCF_010672095.1 Moorena sp. SIO3I6
TCAGATAAATGGTCAGTTAACTAGTCAGATCAATGGTCACACCCACAATCAAGCTAACGCCTCTGATGCCCTGAAACAGGCTATTGTTCCTGAATTGGTAGACAACCAGAAGCAGCAGCAGGTGTCAATTACTCCCCCTAAACGTTACAGAGGAGGGACGATAAAAGCGTCAACTGTTGCCATCGTGCCTAGCCCATCTCAAATTACCGTTAATCCCACCAATCCAACCGTAAAGCCTATCCCTACTGCTCCAGAGCAATTAAAGCCAGAGCAATTAAAGCCAGAGCAATTAAAGCCAGAGCAATTAGACCGAGACCAATTGGACAGAATTCGCGATCGCACACCACGACTCTGCGGCGGCAATCATCTCCCCCAACTTCCTAACTCTAGAGCTTCTCAGTCTAATCTAGACCTAGATCAAGAGCTTGAGTCGTTTATCAAGGCAGCTCAACAAAATCCAGATTCAGCTAAAGTCCAGGCAAATTTAGGTAGTGCTTATGCTCAGCGGCAGCAGTGGCAAGATGCGATCGCATGTTATCAAAAAGCGATCGCAATTAATCCTAGCTTTGCTGGAGCTTACCGTAACTTAGCAAAAGTTCTAACTCAAACCAATCAACCAGAGGCAGCAGCGGATTATTGGTATCAAGCTCTGACATTGGAACCGAATACGGTATCTGCTGAAGAACATTTGAATTTGGGTAATACCTTAACTAACCAAGGGAAATTAGCCCAAGGGATAGCCTGTTATCGTCAGGCAATTGAATTGAAACCTAATTTGTCTGAAGCTTACCATCGACTAGGGGATTTGCTAAAAAAGCAAGGACAAGAGCTTGAGCTGCTAAGCCTTTATCAGCAAGCAGTTCAAAACAATCCCCAAGATGCTAAAGCTTACTTCTATTTAGGAAACCTGTTCACAGAACAGGAAGCATGGGAGGAAGCTTACCCTTGTTATCTCAAAGCGACTCAACTGCAACCGAATCTTGCACAAGCCCATCATAATTTGGCAGATACCTTAGTTAAGCAGCAACGGTGGGAAGAAGCAGTAACAGCTTACCGTCGAGCCATTGAGATACAGCCAGAGTTTTCCTGGTCTTATAACAACATGGGCGATGCCTTGCTTAAGTTAGAACGGTGGCAAGACGCAGCCGATGTGTTCCGACAAGCCATTGAACTCAAACCAGATTTCCCGTGGTCTTATCAAAATTTAGGTGATGCTCTACAAGCCTTGGAGCAGTGGGATGAAGCAATTATTGCCTATCGCCATGGGATTGAGGTGAAATCTGATTGGCCTTGGTCTTATTACAACTTGGGACAAGCATTAGCAAAAACCGGACAGTGGCTTGATGCGATCGCAGCCTATCGTAAAGCTATCGAACTTGACCCGAATTTTGCTAAAGCCTACAGTCATCTCGGTGAAGCCTTAGCCAGAATTGGCGAGTGGGATGAAGCCATTATCTGTTACGAACAAGCCATTGATATTGACCCCAGTCTTCATGTTTCCGTCTACCAGAATTTAGGGGAAGCCTTAGAACGAAAAGGATATAGTAATTCAGACAGGGTTGCTGATTCTGGGTATGATTTTGCCCCCCTAGCCCCCCAGCGAGCAATCCCTCGCTGGGGGGAACAAAACTCTCAAAGTCCCCCAAAGTTGGGGGATTTAGGGGGCTTGACCAAAACCCAACCTACGCCCATTCATACTTCAATTCAGCAACGCCATCCAGAGCTTAGGACAAAAGACGATATCTCTAAGTGGCCTCACGTTTTCATTGAACCCTATCATCCCCCCCAAACTCTCCCCGATGGCAGCCCCTGGCCAAAGATATCGATTGTTACCCCTTCGCTGAATCAAGGTGAGTTTATCGAAGAAACCATATTATCAGTGATTCATCAGCACTATCCCAATGTCGAACATATCCTAATTGATGGGGGCTCTACTGATGAAACCATGACCATTGTTAATCAATATCGAGACTACCTTACCTATGTGGTTAGTGAACCCGATAGTGGCCAAAGTGAAGCCTTGAACAAAGGATTTGCGATCGCATCTGGGGAAATCTTGACTTGGCTTAATAGTGATGACCGATTAGCCCCAGGAGCCTTATCTAGGGTAGCGCTAGCGTTTTATACCAGTGGTGCTGATGTGGTAGCCGGTGTCTGTCAACTGTTTAAAGATGGCGTAGCCGTAGAGCAACACTTGACATCCTGTGCTAATGGACTGATGTCCCTTGAAGAAATTTTAGATGTAGAAAGGAATTGGCTAACAGGGAAATTCTTCTATCAGCCAGAAGTCATGTTTACCCGCACCATTTGGGAAAAGTGTGGTGCATCAGTAGATCAATCTCTCTTCTACAGTATGGATTACGAGTTGTGGGCGCGATTTGCTGCCAAGGGAGCCACCTTACAGGTAATAGGTTATCCCATAGCTCAATACCGTATCCATGAAAACCAAAAGACTAGCACTATAGATAAGTATGAGCCGGAATTACTATCAGTATCAGAGGCTCTACGAACTAAATTCAATTGTCCTAAGTCTAAGGATACACAAGAGCCTGGGCAACGCCACAGCCTGCGCATTGTGTGCTTCAACGATACCGGATTTCTCGGAGGGGCTGGGATTGCTCACCAACGCATTGCCAAATCCTTAGCCTTAGCAGGGCATCAAGTAATTCCCGTTGCTGGCACATTAGACTGGTCATTGACTCCCGTAGACTGCACAGGGTCAGAGGTTTATCAATTAATTGCTAGTCTCAATCCGGATTTAGTCGTAGTGGGGAATATCCACAATATGACCAATCCCTTGGACATTTTGGAAAGACTTACCAGTCATTTCCCCACTATCTTTGTGATGCACGACCAGTGGTTACTTACCGGACGCTGTGCTTATGTAGGGGATTGTGAAAATTATACCACCCTATGTGATCACGAATGTCCCACTAGCCATGAATACCCGAGCTTAGCATCAGAGAAAATAGCCGACGCTTTTCGTAAAAAACATCGGCTTTTAGGGAGCTATAAAACTTTGTTAGTGCTAGGGGATAGTCACTGGACCACTAATTGGGCTCGTTATGCCTTTGACTATCACCAGCCTCGACGGAATTTCCAAGAATGCGAAAGCAAATTTCAGAGCATTTACTATGGCATTGATTTAGATATATTTAGGCCCTTAGACCAGGCAGAATGTCGCCGCCAGTTGAATTTACCTCAGGATAAATTTATTATACTCACTGGTAGTCAATCTGTAAATGATCAGCGCAAAGGATTTAAGTATCTACTCAAAGCCCTAGACATTGCCAATCTCGATAATATCCTACTGGTTAGTTTTGGTCATGGCTCTGCGATCGCAGAAAACCTTGATATTTGGAGTACAGGATATATCGAGGACCCCTCCTTATTAGGATATTACTACAGCGCTGCCGATATATTTATTGGGCCATCCCTTCAAGAAGCATTTGGTCAAACCTTTATAGAAGCAGCAGCCTGTGGCACACCAGCCATTGGCTATGGAGTAGGTGGTGTCAAAGAAGCGATCTTGAATCGAGTGTCAGGACGAGTAGTGACCCAAAAAACCCCAGAAGCCTTAGCTAAGGTAATCAAAGAATTATACTATGACCGGCACAAATTAGACCTGTTGGGGAAAACCGCAGCTATTTATATAGCCAACCACTTCTCCTTACAGTCGAGCTATCACAGTTTTATGGTGGCCTTAGACCAAAGCGGTTGGGTCGATAAGCTCCAAATTCCCAGGGCGAGTAAATTTTTAGTAGACTCTCCCGTAGGCTCTGCCAAACTTACTCAACCCCTAGCGATTAAAAGTAGCATTCCCAAAAACAACAGTAGTATTATCTCTGGGGTTGGTATTCAAGGTTATACCCGTCAGGGTTTTGGAGCATTAGAGCAACCATTACCAGAAATTGGTCTTTTTCGTCCCAGCCAGTGGTTACTGTGGCCAGAGGGGGAGTTTGCCATCATTGCCAGTAATCCCAGGAAAGGTCAGCTAGTCATTGCCTGCCGTAACGTCTCCCAGGGTCAGTTTCTTGAAGTTTGGCAACAGGGTAAGTTACTATTGCGAGTAGCAGTGCATCACTGTGGGATCGATCAGGTTAATGTATTTACCCTACCGATTTCGTTACTTGAAGGCGTCAATTTATTTTCCCTGAAGACTGAGACCTATCATGTTGATCAGTCCAATCGACATTTAGCAGTACTGATTGAGGGAATTACCTTTACAGAGCAACTCGATTGGGAACCGTTACGGGAGGGTAGTCAGGAATCCTGATGGAAAAAATTATATATACACGAGACAATCAGAAAGTCTATCTTGACGTACCTCCCCCTGGTGCTATTCCTAGTTTTTTCGTATTCGCGCTGCACAAATCAGGGAGTGTGATGCAGGACAAAATTATTGAAGATATCGGTTTTACCTTAAACATACCACTGATTAGTGTTGCCAAAACTTCCTTTAATCAAGGGGTAGAAGAAAGTGCCTTTGGTAAGGAGATATGTGACCTTTTTGTCAAAACTGGATATGGCTTTTATGGCTCTCGATATCTCCCTGCCTATCTTAATGATTTCGATTTGAGTGGTTTCAAAAAGATCTTACTGATTCGCGATCCTAGGGATATTGTAGTATCCCATTATTTTTCCATGAAGAACAGTCATGTTATTCCCCCAGGTAAGGTAGGTGATGTCCTTTGGAAAAATCGCCAGCGACTACAAGATATTGATATAGATGAGTACGCGATTCAACAAGCACCTATATTTCGTAACATAATTCAAAGGTACAGCAAGATTGAAGATCAGTTATTCAAACTGTTTAGGTATGAAGATATCGTTTTCCATAAGCGTCAGTGGGTTGGGGATATTATCGATTTTTTGGAATTAGAGCTTGAGGATAACAAAATAGAAAAAATAGCTAAGAAGCACGATATTTTTCCAACTAAAGAAAATCCCGCATTACACATCCGTAAAGTCACCCCAGGGGATTATAAGGAAAAGTTGCAACCCGCCACTATTGATAAGCTTAATGAATCTTTTAAACCTATCTTGATTAAGTATGGGTATGAGAATTAAGAATTAAGAATTAAGAATGTAGAATGTAGAATGTAGAATGTAGAATGTAGAATGTAGAATGTAGAATGTAGAATGTAGAATGTAGAATGTAGAATGTAGAATGTAGAATGTAGAATGTAGAATGTAGAATGTAGAATGTAGAA
>NZ_JAAHHU010000222.1:5223-8368 GCF_010672095.1 Moorena sp. SIO3I6
ATGTAGAATGTAGAATGTAGAATGTAGAATGTAGAATGTAGAATGTAGAATGTAGAATGTAGAATGTAGAATGTAGAATGTAGAATGTAGAATGTAGAATGTAGAATGTAGAATGTAGAATGTAGAATTAAGAATGTAGAATTAAGAATGTAGGTAAGCATATGCGCTATGGGCATAAACTCTTCCGGTAGCGTGGCGACAGGCCTTTGGCACCTCAAGTAGCGTGTGCGTAGCACATTAGCTGTTCGCGTAGCGTGCGCGTAGCGCATATGCTTACGAATTTAGAATTAAGAATGGTGAAGACAAAATTAAGAATGGTGAAGGCATAATTAAGAATGGTGAAGGCATAATTCTAAATTCTAAATTCTAAATTGCCAATTCTAAATTCTAAATTCTTAATTCTTAATTCTTAATTGCCAATTCTAAATTCTAAATTCTTAATTCCCAATTCTTAATTCTACATTCTTAAAATTTATTTAAGGTTTTTTCCACTCCCTATCGGGTACATCTCACTGTCTTTATGCAAAGCCCCAGTGGGGTAAACCCCCTTTGGCCGCTGACAAAAATTTCTGGGAAAGAAAATTATCACACTCCCCACCCGCCGCAGATTTCCTGTCTTTCCTCTTGACAAGTTTTTGTACTTTAGTCTAATCTACAAAAGGTTACTTGAGCTCCTAGTAGAAACAAGCTGGGGAAGTAACTTCTGTAGGGGTGCAGAAAAAAATAGTTACGAGGTGCTTAACCTTTCGATTAATTACTTGTTAACCCAATCATTACGGTAAGGAAAAAAAATTAATTATGCAAAAACTACGCAATGCGCTATTGGCATTAGTTATTGCCATAGCTCTGACTTGGATGCCTTCTTTTACGGTACCTTCCGCACAGGCTGCTGAAGTTGAATTTCATCCTGGACTCCAGTTTTCAATCGCCCCGACCGGACAATGGATAGAATCACAAAGTGGTGCGATATTTTCTCCGGACCACGAAGTTCATGTCTATTATGACTCCCTAAGGGTGTCTTCTGATAATCCTAGCTGTCCTAAATTTGGCCCTTCAACTGAGGTAACAGGCCACGTCATGTCTGATAACAGCGGCGATGTTACTGACTTCGAACTTGAATCCCTTGACCCCCCTGCAGTGGATTTCGTCAAGTTTGGATCGTTTATTACTCCTGAGTGCTTTCAGGGTAGTGGTGAGATCCAGATCTGGTTCACTGGTACCGGCTCTGGGTGTGTCGATAGTGATTTCGGCAGCAATTACACTTTTCCAGTGATTTGCGAATAATAAGTTGTTGAGTCTGGAGACAATTCTCAGCAGTTAAGTAACTTAGGTTTCGCTACTGGAATTCTCCCCAAGGAAGCAACTGAAAAAGCGATGCAGCGATGCATTGCTTTTTCAATAAGGTTGTTAAAGGTTGAATGTTTTTTGTTACTCTCCATTCCCGATTCCCGATTCCCGATTCCCGATTCCCGATTCCCTACTCCCGATTCCCGATTCCCGATTCCCGACTCCCGACTCCCGATTCCCGATTCCCGATTCCCGATTCCCGATTAAAGATACTATCAATCACCTCTTTCATATCTTCAGCAACTGGAGTAGACTGTTTCTCAATAGTATTACTTTGCCCAAAATAGCTACAGGTTGCGGGTGCATCTCCTAAAAGTTGTTTGACAAGGTGGTGCGTTACGGGGCGGGCTGTCTAAACCCTGACTACGAGGCTGAAAATGAGACCCCCCCTAACACACCCTACGCAACTTTTTTACAAATATGAGATGCACCCGTAACGATTCCCCCCCTTATTAAGGAGCATAAGTGACATGCTCCCTGAGAGGTGCGAGAGATATGAGTTTTTCTATGAGTTTTATGAGTTTTTCTATGAGCTTTTCTATGAGTTTTGGGAGTAGGTTAACTTAATAGTACTTTAGTACTATTAAAAACGACGGCTACTGAAGCCCCGAAAACACTGTAGTTCAAGGGTTTGTAGTTCAAGTGTTCTGACAAAATTGACCTGCTCCCTGAGAGGTGCGAGAGATATGAGTTTTTCTATGAGTTTTTCTATGAGTTTTATGAGGATCACAGATACATAACAGTGCTACTATTACATAGTTCTCACAAATTGATGGGGAGCAAGTCTATGTTCCAGAACAAATGAACTATATACCATAGGAGCTTGGCTTTTACCCATGAGGGGGCTATAGCTAATGTACAAATGTTCTGCATAAGTGACATGCTCCCTTACGATAAGGAAAGAAAATTAATTATGCAAAAACTACGCAATGCGCTATTGGCATTATTTATTGCCATAGCTCTGACTTGGATGCCTTCCTTTACGGTAGCTTCTGCACAGGCTACTGAATTTCATCCTGGACTCCAGTTTGCAATCGATGGATGGGAGTTTCTCCAATTCCAAAGCGGTGACATAAAGCCGGGCCACCCACTTCATGTTTTTTATGACTCCCAAAGGTTACTTTACCCTGCAAATCCAGAACCTTGTTATGATTTTGAGACTTTAAAGGTAACAGCCCACTTGATCTCTGATCCGCAGCCAATCGACCTTGTATCCCTTGACTGCTATCCATCCACTGCATGCGATGTAGTGGATTACGTAAAGATTGGAGATTTTGAGACTCCTGAGTGGATCCCTGGAGAACTCCAAATGTTTTTCACTGGCAACGACGGTGAGTGTATCGATGATAATTATGGCCAATTGTACACTTTTCCAGTGTATTGACAATCATAAGTTGTTGAGTCTGGAGAAAATTATCAGCAGTGAACTAACCTAGGTTTCGCTCTGGAATTCTCCCCAACGAAGCAATTGAAAAAGCAATGGAGCGCGGGCTGCATTGCTTTTTCAATTAGGTTGTTAAAGGTTGAATGTTTTTTTAGGACTTACGCATTTGCCCCCTAAATCCCCCAATTCTGGGGGACTTTAACTCAATTTCCCCCCAAAATTGGGGGGCTAGGGCGTGTTTTCAAAGTTTTCCGCAAGATTATGATCCCCCCCAGCCCCCCTTAAAAAAGCTATGCTTTATAAACATATTTCTTTACAAAAAACTTGACAAATTTTAGGAATTATGAATAGGAAATAAATAGGGCTGGCTGCATGAAGGCAGAAGGCATACCCGACAAGGCTTTCAAGCCTTTT
>NZ_JAAHHU010000223.1:0-8261 GCF_010672095.1 Moorena sp. SIO3I6
CCCGATAGACTTGACCAAGACTAGCGGCTGCTACAGGTCTTGGGGAAATTTGGCTAAAGAGTTTTTGGATGGAGCGCCCTAACTCTTGCTCGATTATGGACAATGCGATCGCATTGTCAAAGGGAGGTAGCTGGTCTTGTAGTTTGATCAGTTCATCTAGAAAATCTTGCCGAACCAAGTCAGGACGGGTGGAAAGAGCTTGTCCGACTTTAATAAAGGTTGGACCGAGGTTAGTCAGAAGTTTCCGCAGCTGTGTCGCTCGTTTTAACTTATTCTGCTCAGTCCGGTTGCGCCATTGGTCTAACTTAATACTAAAAACAAAGCTAGCAAAACCCCAGACAATCTTCAGGCAACGCCAAATCACTAACCAAGGTCTGGAACGGTAGTAGCGCGCGATCGCTTGTGGATCATAGTACCTTTGGGGTTCATTAGACCGCTGTTCAGGAGATACAAGTTGATACTGACTCACGCTGAGTATAGGCCTCTCTAAGAAATTTATAGTTTTTTATCTATCTTTTGCTTTTTATTAAATAAGTATACACAAATACATATACAATAACTCGGTATTTAAGTCCAATAGAGGGTTTAGCACAGGTTTTGCCACCAGGACAATTGAGAGTCCCATAGAAACCTACACCAGAAACTTGCCCATTTCCTGAACTTCCGATGGTCAATTATGGTCAATTGAGCCGATTAGGCTCGAAATCACTGACCAGTAAAAATCACCCCCTCATCCCCTCATTCCCTGATCTGGTCATCTTCAAAGGAAGTGGTCACAAATTTCTACCAAAATGTACTTGCAAGGTGTACTACTCTTGTGTACTATTCATCCTTAATGCATATATTTCAAAATTTGTCAACTCCTATTATTACATTAACTGAGGCTCTAGCTTGAGATTTCAGCTGTTATTTGCGTGTTATCACCGACAGTCTTTAAATTAAAACTTCAGCAGAATCCTCCATGACGGGGCTAAATCAACAAAGCAACAATGGTGTCATATCGATTCCAGCGGCATCGTAGCGAACAAGCATGAGCAATGTGTTGATTTATCTACGTTGATTTATCGACGTTGATTTATCTACAACTATGCTGTTTCCGAGATTGCCCGGACCAAATCGGCACTAGCGAATTGGATCTCAGTTACAGACGCACGAAAATGCAATGCCATAAGCAAATTCCCCTGGATTATGCAAGATTATCCCTCTGTCCCTAACCCTTCCCAAGACATTCGGTTAGGCTGCCTACAGTGGTTTTATAACTTACCACTAAGTAGTAAGCTGCTTACTGGTTTGTTTGCCTCTGAGCTAATTTCTCTGATTGGATTCTTCGGCGTCGCTGCTTCAATGATGGTAATAGGAGGGCAAATCGAACTACGAGACCAAGCTGAGTCTCAATTAGCACTCACCGAGACTAACTACAATTCTAAACTTGAGCAAACTAAGCTGGGCTTCCGTAGTCAAGCCGATAATGCTGCCATCATTGCTGCTGCGATCGCTCATCATTCTGGTCAGCCTATCAAAGCAGCCCTCAAGGCTGAAGTCAGACGGGTTCTGAGGAACGAAATTAAAGCCCGCAACATTGAATATGGCACTTTAGTAGGTACCAATGGCAAGATTATTGCTAATGCTAACGCTGACCGTACAGGAGAGAGGTTTAATCCTAATCAATTAGTCAGTCAAGTTTTCCAGAATCGAACGGGGATTGGGAGCAGTCAAATTGTCAGCTGGGTTGAGTTAGCTAAGGAGTCACCTCAGTTACCGAATGGTTTTGTTGAACAAGACGCCCTAATTCGTTACACACTCACTCCAGTCAAGAACCCAGAGACTGGAAATATAGTAGCTGTCTTGGTGTCTGGTGACTTGGTCAATGGCAAATTGCCCATAGTTCACAACACCCTGCAGGGGGTTGACAAAGGCTATAGTGCAATCTACTATCGCCAGAGTTCGGGGGAATTTAACTTAGCCACTGCTACTTTGGATAACAGTGATGTTAAAGATTTAGAGCAAGGGGAATCGAGTTTAGATTTAGTAGACGGGTCCCTGTTAGAGAAAGCAGTTGCCCAAACATCAGAGGTAGTTTACACAAGGCAAACCTTGGGTAAACAATCTTACACTATAGTCGCTAAAGTTCTAACTAATTTTGATAGTGAAGCCACAGTAGTGTTAGTCAGAGGAACTACTGAATCCTCCTTCAATCAATTCCTTAGAGATAATTTAGAACTTGAGCTGAGCGTCCTTGCTATAGCCTTAATCGCAGATATCTTTTTGGCTATCTTGCTTGGACGATCAATTGCTAAACCGGTCAAACAGCTACAAAAAACTACCCAAGAATTTGCTGCTGGCAATTTGGAAGCACGAGTCGAAGTGTGCACGAAAGATGAAGTAGGGAAACTTAGTATCAATTTCAATCGTATGGCTGACACTCTGTTGGCTGCTTTTAAGCAAAGGGAACGTTATGCAGCTGAGCAATCACGACTAAACACTCAATTGCAGCAAGAGAATGCAGAACGTCTCCTGACTGTGGAAACACTAAGGCTGATCGAGTTTTCTCTAGATCGGGTAGGGGATGCAGTTTTTTTATCAAAACAGGATGGCCGATTTTGTTATGTCAATGAAGCTGCTTGTCATTTCCTTGGCTACTCCCGTGAAGAATTACTGACGTTGCACGTTTATGATATCGATACCTTACTGTCAAAAGATAACTGGTCACCGTTTTGGAAAAACCTGAAACAGCAAGGTTCTTTTAAGCAAGATTCAGTACATCGCACTAAAGACGGGCGGGAATTTCCTGTAGAAATTGGGGTTAATTATTTACAGTTTAATGATCAAGAATACAACTGTGTTATTGCTCGCGATCTTACCGAGCGTAAACAGGGTGAAAATTTACTAAAACGAACTAACTCTCTGTTAAGGGCGCAACAAGAGGCATCAATTGATGGTATATTAGTTATTGACGAAAACCCAAAAATCCTATGGCACAATCGCCGTTTTGGTCAGATGTGGAATATCCCAGAGGAGATTCTCAACTCTGGTGACGACCAAAAAATATTGAAAAGTGTGCTATCTAAGCTAAATAAACCTAAAGAATTTATCCACAGGTTGAAGTATCTGTATGAACATCCGAGCGAAGTAAGTTGTGATGAAATTTACTTGAATGATGGTCGGATTTTTGACCGTTACTCTGGCTCTGTGGTGTCTGAAGCTAGTGATTACTATACTAGAATCTGGTATTTCCGAGATATCACCCAGAGAAAGCAAGTAGAAGCCCAAGTTACTCAGCTCAATCAAGAGTTGAGTAATCATGCCTTGGAACTAGAAGTAGCTAACACAGAACTGGCAGCAACCAAAGACTTTATCACGAACATAATTAATGCAGTATCTGATCCAATTTTTGTAAAAGATAGATATTATAAATGGAAATTATTTAATGATAGCTTTTGTGAGTTTATCGGATATTATAGAGAGCAACTATTAGGTCATTCAGATTCTGAATTTTTCGTCTCAGAAGAAGCTGAGGTTTTTAGAAAAACCGATCAACTCGTCATCAATAATGGTGTCGTTAATGAAAATGAAGAATACTTTACTGATGCTAAAGGTATCCTTCATTTCATTTCTACCAAGAAAACTCGTTTCTTCGATTCTAAAAATAATCCCTATATTGTAGGGGTTATTCGAGACTTGACTCATCGGAAGCAATTTGAAGACCGACTGGAGAAACTTAATGAATGCTTTCTTAATTTTGGTAGCAATCCCGACAAAAATATTAATCACCTGGTAGCCGTTTGTGGGCAATTACTCAATGCTAGTTTTGCTCTCTATAATTGCCTGGAATACAATCAACTGGTGACATTAGGACAGTGGCAAGTCCCGCCAGATTACCCGACTATGGATAGCGCAAAAGGACGTATTTTCTACGACGTTATTAGAGAAGGAACTGATGAGTCAGTTGTCAAGCAGGATCTCCAGAATACAGCTTATGCTCAAACTGATCCCAACATTAGGGCTTATAATCTGTGTACTTACATCGGTATTGCGGTCAAATGGAACAAAAAGGTAATGGGTTCCCTGTGTGTTTTGTATCAGCAGCAGGTAGAACCAAGTACAGAAGACAAACAACTGCTTAACCTGATTGCCAGCGCTATTGGTGTAGAAGAACAACGAAAACAGGCTCAGCAGGAACTTCAGGATAGTAAAGAGCGATTTGCCTTAGCTGTAGAAGGAGTCAACGACGGGATTTGGGATTGCAATCTCCAAACTGGTGAAATGTATTTATCCCCTCGTTGGAAGAGTATGTTGGGGTATAAAGATGATGAAATTACCAATACCTTTGAATCCTGGACACAGATTATTCACCCAGATGACCTAGAGCAAACCTTACTCAGTTTTAATAATTACCTAGAGGGCAAGCTTTTTCAGTATCAAGAAGAGTTCCGTGCTTTACACAAAGATGGCACCTACCGTTGGCTGCTGACTCGTGGAGCGGCGCTGTGGGATAAAACAGCTAAGCCTTATCGCATAGCAGGTTCTCACACCGATATTTCAGAGCGTAAAAAAGCAGAAGAAGCTCTCAAAAGTCAGTTAACAGCTCTCGAAGCAGCTACTGATGGCATAGCATTAGTTAATCCAGCAGGTGAATACTTTTACCTCAATCAGACTCACCTGGAATTGTTTGGCTACACTAAACCGGATCAACTGGTGGGTCAACAATGGCATATGATTTATCCGCCAGAAGAAATTGAGCGTATTGAGAAGTCAGTTTTTCCCCAATTGTTTAAAACAGGAAAATGGAGTGGAGAAGCTACGGCTGTGCGCAAGAATGGTAGCACATTTGCTGAGGAATTTTCTCTAACATTACTTGAGGATGGTGGTTTAATCCGAGTCTGTCGAGATATTACAGAGCGTAAAAATGCTGAAGAGCAGATGCGGCAAAATCATCAAAGACTGGCTCTGGCTAATGCCCAGTTAGAACGGGCTACTCGTCTCAAAGACGAGTTTCTGGCTAGCATGAGTCATGAATTACGTACTCCCCTCAACGCCATTCTTGGTTTATCAGAAGCTTTGCAAGAGGAAGTGTATGGTTCAATTACAGATAGGCAGCGTAAGTCTCTCAGCACAATTCAGGGCAGTGGTCAACATTTGCTAGAACTAATCAATGATCTGCTTGACCTTGCCAAAATTGAATCTGGGAAGATGGAACTCCACATCGGTGCTGTTTCCCTCCAAAAACTCTGCAATTCCAGCTTGATGTTTGTTAGAAACCAAGCCCATCACAAAAATATTAAGCTGACTTCTCAGGTAACTGAGAGACTATGGGAAATAGAAGTGGATGAGCGACGTATCCGACAAGTCCTGATCAATTTGCTCAGCAATGCTGTGAAGTTTACCCCAACCGGAGGAAGCGTTATTTTAAAAGCTGAGGAAGACTTATTAAGAAACACTATTTGTTTTAGTGTCATTGATACTGGTATTGGCATTGCTCAGGAAAATATGCGTAAGTTATTCCAATCCTTCGTCCAAATTGACAGCCGTCTGTCCCGTCGCTACGCCGGTACAGGATTGGGTTTGGCTTTGGTGCAACGAACCATAGAAATTCACGGGGGTAGGGTAGATGTCGAGAGTGAAGTGGGTCAAGGTAGTTGCTTCACAGTAACTCTGCCGATTAAACAAAGTGGTGAGGCCAACGGAGAATACCAGAGTGATTTGGAACAGCTAAGCCAATTTACTCAATCCGCCATCTCCAATCCCCAAGTGCTGATCATCGAAGACTCTATTACTGCAGCTGAAGTGATTTCTCGCTATATCAGGGAAATAGGGCTACAAACCTTGACTTACCCTGAAGGAGAAGGTGCTCTCGAGCAGGTTATACAGGTCAACCCAGGGGTGATTATCCTAGATTTGCAATTGCCGAAGGTGTCTGGCTGGAAGGTTTTGGCTCAGCTAAAAGCTCATCCCCAAACCGAACACATCCCAGTGATTATTCTTTCTGTAGTGGATGAGCGATCGCAAGCGTTGGAGATGGGTGCGTCTGAATATCTGGTTAAACCCGTTTCCCGCCAACTGTTGCGCTCAACAATTAGCAAAATTTTGGGTCCTTTAGAAACACCAGAGTCAGTCAAGCATGGCGAAACTGCTCTGATGGTTACGCCTCACAAAGCTCCAGAGTCACCGTTAATCTTAATTGCAGAGGATAATGAAACTAACATTAAGACGATTTGGGATTACTTGCTCAACAAAGGCTATCGGTTGATATTAGCCAAGAATGGCTGGGAAGCGATTAGCCAAGCTAAAGAGTATCACCCACAGCTGATTATGATGGATATTCAGATGCCAGATATGGACGGTATTGAAGCGATTAAGCGAATTCGAGACAATCAGGAAACTAGGGAAATTCCCATTATTGCCGTAACAGCACTGGCGATGCCAGGGGATAAGGAGAAATGCCTAGGGGCTGGCGCGGACGAATACATCTCTAAACCAGTGAGTCTGAAGAACTTAGTCAGTACTATTCAAAAGTATGTTCATGTAGAGGTTAAGGATTTGCAATTAGTTAGTAATTAGTTATTTGTATTACTTATTCGTGATTAGCGTGATTAATCATTAAGTTATCAGTTCCAAGTAGGTTTAAACCTACTAATCCATGGTTGGTATATAAATTAATAGTATATAGCGTTTATAAATGAAATGTAAACCTGGGAGGTCTTTTTTGATTGTTCAATAAAACTCTAGATCTCTTTCTTATATTGCCTTTTGCGTATTTTAGGCTTGCCAATTTCTGCCATAACTGTGTTTACAACCTATTTAAAAACGCTATATTAATGGATATTAACCAAAATCAATCCCAAACATCTGTATTTAATATGGTGAACTATTCAAGCGCATAAAGGGTGTTATTGATGGATAGTCAAAACTCTATACTAGTAGTTGATGATGAACCCTGTGGGTTTGATGTCATTGAGGCTCTCCTGTTCAAGGAAGGTTACAACTTGAGCTATGCCTCTTGTGGTCAAGAGGCATTAAACGGTCTAGAGAAAATTCAGCCGGACGTAATCTTATTGGACGTAATGATGCCAGAACTTGATGGTATAGAGGTTTGCCGTCGGATTAAGTCTCACCCAAAGTGGCACCATATCCCAATTATTATCGTAACGGCTCTCAATTCTAAGGAAGATCTTGCCCGATGCTTGGATGCAGGAGCCGATGATTTCCTAGGGAAACCTGTTAGTGGACTCGAACTGCGATCGAGAGTGCGTTCGATGTTGCGGATTAAAAAACAACATGATGAACTAGCTGCTACTCTACAGCTGAGGGAAGATATGTCTCATATGATCGTGCATGATTTGAGGCATCCTTTGGCGAATATTATCATATCTTGTGAGATTTTGCAGCAAACTGAACTTCAAAAAAAACAGCAAAGAAAGACTGAACAAATCTTGAAATCAGCTCTCCAGCTGCGCTCAATGACGGATAACTTATTGATGATGGCAAAGTTACAATCGGTAAAACTTAGCCTTAATCGAGACTTGGTGGATCTAAATGCACTCGAACAAGAGGTAGTTTTAGATTTCCAAGCCATTGCTCATGAGAAAAATATTCAGCTAGTTAGTGAGCTACCAGAATCCAGTAAGACTCTTTTAATTGATGCCAATTTAATCCGTCGTGTCTTAGATAACTTGCTCTCAAATGCCATCAAATTTTCTCCTTCACAAAGTAAAATTCTACTGCAAGTAGATTATCCAGTAGATCCCAAACCCCAAGCTATAATTCGCATTGCTGATTCTGGGCCTGGGATTGAAGAAGAATTGCGAAAACGTATTTTTGATAAGTACGATGTGGGAAATTTAATGACTGGAATTTCTCAAACTGGTCTGGGATTAACGTTCTGTAAAATGGCAGTTGAAGCTCATGGTGGTAGAATATTTGTAGAAAATAATCAACCATCGGGTTCAGTGTTCACTGTAGAAATTTAGTTATAAATTGTAAGCATATGCGCTACGCGCAGGCTACGCCAACAGCCGTCAGCCGTCAGCCTTTGGCTGATAGCTGAGAGCTGAGAGCTGAATGCTGAGAGCTGAGAGCTGAGAGCTGAGAGCTGAATGCTGAGAGCTGAGAGCTGAGAGCTGAATGCTGAGAGCTGAGAGCTGAGAGCTGAATGCTGAGAGCTGAGAGCTGAGAGCTGAATGCTGAGAGCTGAGAGCTGAGAGCTGAGAGCTGAGAGCTGAATAGGACACGTCTGAAACCCAGTGACGATAGCTGACGAAGAC
>NZ_JAAHHU010000224.1:0-8206 GCF_010672095.1 Moorena sp. SIO3I6
TGTACTTACTCCAATTCAATATCTTATATTTGGTCTTGGCGGTTGCTTCTGTCATGGCTAAGGGGAAGCTCTATTTTTCTCTCTATAGATTATCTCACTCAACTCATACTCTTTATGCAACAAAGCCAACGCAAACAAAAATCTCTACCCAATTACTGAAGATGATTTGCTAACTTTACAGAACAAAATTCTCGTTCGCGAAGCGTGACCAAAGGTCAATCTCCCAATACACAGATTTTATAGTTTTTTAAAATCGGGATAACTTTTGATAAAATACTTTGTTGTTCTTTTAAATTACTACTACTCACATCTTGCACCAAGAAATGTTGATATCAATTCCCTGTGCTTGAAGCAGAGGTTGCAATCGGAGGATATCAGTTAATAATATGCAGACAACAAGCTGAGGGAGGAAAGAGTGGAGAGCTTTTTCAGCTACTTGCCCCCAATCGGGTAAGGTGGTTGAATCAGTAGAAAGATAAGCCCAGTGTGCCAACAGGTAGGCTATCATTGATAAAATCAGCCAACGGTACATCCCTAGTTTGGTTTGCGCAAGCTAGCGGTGCAGTCGCTTAACGGTGCTTAGCAGCTCTTTTACCAGCCCTCAATAGGCGACCTGCGCTTGCCCCACCAGTTGATAGTGCTGGCTTTCATAGGTCTAGTAGACAGCGACATTGCGCTTGTTAGATTTGCCGTCACGTTTGAGATAGAACCAAGAAATGGAAACAACTATGGGTTTGCCATTAAGCCGAACTTGTTGCCCTCGCTTGTACAGACTAGGGCGTGTCATCAATTAAGCCAGATAACAGTAGCAGCAAGATAAATTGCCCCGAGAAAGTTTATTGCTCGCTTATCATAACGTGTCGCGATTCCTCGATATTGTTTGAGTTGGGCAAAGAAATTCGTGGCGCAGATGTCGTGCTTTATACAAGTCTTTATCATATTCACGCTGGAAAGTACGATTGCGTTTGGGCGGAATCACAGCTGCAGTGCCCTTTTCTTCAAGTCGTTTAATCACGCGCTGGTCAGCATCATATCCCAAGTCTGCAATCAGTGTATCGGCTCTAAGGTCTTCGAGTAGGACATCGCGACCTCGAGGTCACATGCTTGTCCAGGGGTCAAATGAAAGCCAGTAGGTAACCTGCGGCATCTACCACGGCATGAATTTTCGTACTCAGTCCACCTTTGCTGCGACCGATGGCTTCGCCCGCCCCATCCCCCCCTTTGCCCCAAGAGACGAAACCTTAGATAGTTGAGCCTTATTACAAAAGACTTGAACCTTTTACCCATAACCTACTAACTATAAAGGCTCAACTATCTTACGGTAACTTCAAAGCACTATGCTGGTGGGCGCGTACAATTGTTGAGTCAATCATTGCATATTCATTGTCTGCATCCTTGGCTAGCTCCTCAAATATCTTTTGCCACACGCCACTTCTTGCCCACCGACAGCAAACGGGTATGAACTATCTCGTTTATCCCCAAATCTTTCCGGTAAGTCCCGCCAGGGAATACCCGCAAGGGTACCGATACAGCACTGCTTCGACAAATAATCGGTTATATGCATGCCGTCACTCCAACTGTCTCTTTTCGTCCTGGTAGTGAGTCTTTGATTCTTTCCCACTGGTCATCCCGCAAGGCATAGCGACGTGTCATGATAGCACGGATCCTAATTGACTCAACTCTCTACATTTATCGATTCTAAACTAGATTGATTCCTATTTGATGACACGCCCTAGATAGTGGGCGTCCATCAACCAGTTTACGGTCACGGCGGACTCCAACTACAGCGTGATATCTGAGCTTGCGAATGCCTCGCTTTAATTCCACACTACATTTGGCGGTATCTGCTAATATCATCACCTGAAAGCGACGAGTCAAGGCTTTAGGCAATCGTTGTACTAAGCGCAAGCCTAGTTGTGCTTGTGTTGTTGTGCCATAACCGCCGAAACACTCGAAAATTCCAAGGCACACGCCACTGTCCCACCACCAGGTACAGCACGACTAAGTGCAATCGAAGTTTGCCATTGAAAACACTGATAAGGGAGTCAAAAGCTTTGAAAAACCCTCGTAACTCTTAGCTAGTCAAGTCAATAATTACCTGCAAACATGGTCTTCGCCCTTTTGGTTTGTAGGATAGCAATTTGGCTATAACCCCTTGTCGCACCTGTCGAATCATTTCACGGGTTGACCAATGGTACTCATTGAGAAATCGACAATTGGCGCTAGTGGGACTTAAACAAAAATCAACCCCAAATAAAGCCCTTACTCGCTTTATAAAAGGCAAATACGTCTCGGTTTTGGGTCAACCAATTAAAGAAACGGAAAGACATGGCAGTACGAAAAGCTTCTAGAGCCTCAGGAAAAGTATTCATTCGCGTAGCGTGGCCTTTGGCCAAGGTTGATTAGCCCAGCGTCTTTGTAGTCCTCCAGTTAACTTGTGCCAAAGAATAAAAGTGTAGGCACAGAAGACTAGGATAAAATGGCGAATCAGACTTCTTTTATCTCTGACTTGGTATTCTCTCAAGCCGAGCCATCCCTTAGCTTCCCGATAGAATACTTCTACCCAATTTCTTTGAGAGTAAGTCGTTATAACCCACTGTGCTGTTACTTTATATGAATCAACATTAGTGATAAAATCATCAATGTCTGTCGCCTCTTCAATTGAACTTGCATCTCCTACGATAGCAAATGTTCTTTCTCCTTCTAGACGAGACAGCTTGGCATTTAATGTTGCCACCCAAACACTTTTCGGTTGCTCGTTCGTTGAGATGAACTTCCTCAAAATCATCTTAGGAGAGGCTTTTCGCTAATTCATCCGTAATTTTTACTTCAATGTCTGATTCAGTTTTAATAATAACTTTCCGTTCGCGTAGCGTGCGCCTTTGGCGCATTTTTAGCGACCCCTCCTAAATACTTTAGCTTCCTTTCTTCCAATTTTTTGATAAAGGTTGTATTGTTGCCATAACCGGCATCAATTAAGACGATTCCTGGACGATACCCCCGAGCCTTACTCCGGTCAATTAACTCTATTCCCAAGTCAGGCTTCTTCTGAAATTCCTCATCTTTCTTTCCCAAAGCTAGTGAAGTGGCGTGCTGATATAATTCTAGGTCTAATGGTAAGCTTTTTTTGCCATCATAAATATGGGTTGTGGGAGATGACTATTCCATTGTCTGTCTTACCGATTTCTCCTAGATACTGCCTTCCCACTCCGAAGCGTCAAGTTACCACTTTTTCTATGTCCAGAGTCATCCAAAATCAAGGCAAACCCTCCCTTGATTCGGGTCCCTTGAACATTTGTTCATCACTTGTAAACGGCGTTCATTGATCTTAACGGCATCCCAAGGGGCATCAGTCAAGAAATGGTGTAATCGGCTGTAAACTACACCTACTGCATTATTTGCCATCTGTGTCAGGTTTTTCCTCTCGCTTTCCCCTAATAATCCCCCTAAATAATGTCTAAATCCGGTTTTTTGGGCTTTGGCGCATGAAGCAATCGTCGAAACGTTTACACCATTTCTCAAAGCACGGGGGCATGGCGGAGGGAGTGGTTTCTCTCAGGTCGGTTATTTCGACGTAAAATTACTGTATGATAAGTATTATAGCCTTATTTTACTCTTTTTATTGTTTAAATCCCACTAATCTGAGTTTGTTGATACCAGCCCTGAAGAAATTGCTGAATTTGGTTGAAATTAAATGGTTGTACTTCTAACACCGTTTCGACCTGTGACCCTGGTGTAGTACGATAGCCCTGGGGACGATATGTCAAGATAAAAGCAGTTTGGGGATAGGTTTGCATCTGCTGGTTAACCCATTGACTCACCTGCTGACGCTGATCCGGATCAGCTACTTCATCCAACCCATCCAACATCACTAAGCATTTGCCATTTTCTAACTGATCCCGAAACCAATTAGCAGGAGGTTGTTCCAAGCCTGCGGATTGACCCAATCCTGGTAATGACCCTTCCTCAACTTGTTTCGTAACTAGCTGTGCCAAGTTAGGTTTTTGCTCACTAGTAATGCGATCGCAACTATTCCGCAAATATACCAGTATAGGAATTAGTTTTGGCGCTTTATACTGGCGGTGAGCATTGTTGGCATAGGTCAGGGTCAAATGCTGCAAGGTAGTGGTTTTTCCTGATCCTGGGGGGGCAATGATTGCCAAATGTCGATAGGCTCGTCTTTTAGGTATTTTGGCGATAAAATCCCAAATTTCCGGACTGATCTGAGATTGATGGGAGTTTGTCTTAGGTAATGGTCTATTACCTGGAATTTTTGTAGCGAATCTTAGGGGGACAAATACCTGCTCGAAATCCAACCTTGATAGCCTTGTGTTCAACACTACTGTCTTCAAGTCACGAAAACCGTAGACTAAGCTTTGGTAATACTTGTCTTGAAACTGTGAGGTTGATTTTCCGTCGTGAAACTGTGAGGTGAATTTTCCCCACAACCCCATGACCAAGTTTTATTCTGGTTCCAAAGCTTTCTCATTTGACTTGTTTTGGAACGATGGCTTGTCCGACATGTTTTCTGGCATAGTGATGCTACTGCTACAAAGCCCCTTGCTTTCGAGTGTAAGCGAGTCTAATACTAAGTTGCCGCTTAAAGATGTAATTTACTGGTAAGACTATCCTTGAATTTGACTTTTAACCGTCAACTGTCAACGCTCAATCCTCTTGGGCAAAAAACCGTTGCAATAGTGACCTAGTAACAACCAAACTTGGTGTAAACACGCTTACTCGATGACACTGCTGATCAATTCTAAATTTTTATAAACAATGCTATATTTAAAATATATATTTTTAACTATTAGTAACCGAATTGAGTTTTTAGCATTTTATCACTCTCATTCTTTGTCTGTCATTTGTGATATCTTCTAAGTGTCGTATTACTTTGTAAAAATGTTAGAATAGATAGTCAATGAATGTAGCGATTAAGCGAGTCCTATCACCCCTAAAACCTTACCTACGCTGGGCAATCTTAGGTGGGACATTATTCTTCTTAGCAAAAGCCTTGAAAGACAACTGGCAAGAAGTGCTAGCGATTCGGATCAGCACTTCTGGATGGACTTGTTTAGGGATCGCTGTTGGCGTGACATTGCTAGCCCACACCTGGACTGGCTGGGTTTGGCATTGGATGCTCCGGGAATTCGACCAACAACCAGGGCTTGGATGGTGTATCCGGATCTATCTGAAGGTTAACATTGCCAAATATCTACCAGGTAACGTTTGGCACTTCTATGGTCGGATCTGGGCAGCTAAAACAGCAGGAGTTCCATTGGGAGTAGCTACTCTGAGTGTGTTAATGGAACCTCCCATGATGGCAGTAGGTGCTTTATTGCTGGCTTTGATCAGCTCTCCTTTGGCCAGCCGGATCATTCAACTCCCAATTCTGTTTGCTGTACTGATACTGATTCATCCTTGGTGTTTAAACCCATGCCTACAGTATTTAGCTCAATTAACAGGCAAGAAGAAAAGCATTGAATCAGATGAAGATCAGATTATCCGGGTCAAGCGCTACCCAATCCTACCATTGTTGGGGGAATTGGGCTTTTTGGGATTGCGAGGTTTAGGCTTTTTGCTTACCCTGTTAGCCTTAAGTCCAATCAGCCCCAGCCAACTCCCCCTGTTGCTTAGTGGGTTTAGTGTAGCTTGGCTGTTGGGCTTAATTGTCCCAGGGGCACCAGGGGGAGTTGGGGTATTTGAAGCCACTGCAGTGGGTTTACTAGAGCATGACTTTGCTCCGGCACTGGTGCTGAGTTCCGTTGCCTTGTATCGTTTGATCAGTATTCTATCAGAAGTTGGCGGTGCGGCACTGGCATGGTTAAATGAACCTCCAAGCGATCGCTCTTCTAACCAAGATCAAGGATGAAAACTTCATAAGTCATACTTTCATACTTCATACTTCATCGTGATAGGTAGAAGCTACGTACAACTCTTTTAACTGTTTATCATCCACAACACCTGGAGCATCGGTTAGCAAAGAACGTGCTTGTTGGGTTTTCGGGAAAGCAATCACATCGCGAATAGATTCTTCCCCAGCTAATAGCATTACTAGCCGATCCAAACCATAAGCAATCCCACCGTGAGGAGGGGCACCATAGTCAAAGGCTTCCAGCAGAAACCCAAACTTACTGTGAGCTTCCTCTTCGGACAAGCCAATAGCTTCAAAAACCTGTTGCTGAATCTCTGGCTGGTATATCCGGAGACTACCACCACCGATTTCTACCCCGTTCCATACTAAGTCATAGGCTTGAGCCCGAGCCGTTTTCAAATCATCTAAGTCATCAGGATGAGGAGCTGTAAATGGGTGGTGCAGTGCTTCTAAACGCTTTTCATCCGCATTCCACTCAAACATCGGGAAATCTGTTACCCAGAGTAAGTTAATTTTTGTTGAATCAATTAATCCCAATTCTTGACCAATTACAAGTCGTAACCGGTCGAGGGTTTTATTGACAATGTCAGCTGAACCAGCACCAAACAGCAGCAAATGACCAGCAGTAGCACCAGTTGCCTCTAATAACTGCTGTTTTTGGCTATCACTTAGGTTATCCTTAATCGCCCCGATGGTATCAATTTCACCTCCTTCTCGCACCCGGATGTAAGCTATCCCCTTAGCACCAGCTTCGCTTGCTTCTTTGAATAAGTCACCCCCTGGTTTAATCCGGACATTCGATATAGCTTCATTACCACCAGGAATAGGTAGAACTTTGACTACACCCCCAGTCTTTACTGCACCCGAAAAGACTTTGAAGCCAGAATCTTTCATCAAATCAGAGACATTGACTAGTTCTAAGCCAAAGCGAGTATCGGGTTTATCACTTCCGTAGCGTTCCATGGCTTCAGCGTAAGTGAGGCGGGGGAATGGTCTGGGGATATCAATACCTTTGACTGTTTTAAAAATGTGAAATACTAATGTCTCATTAAGCTGGAGAATTTCCTCTTGGGACATAAACGACATTTCCATGTCCAACTGGGTAAACTCTGGCTGTCGGTCAGCTCTGAGGTCTTCATCCCTGAAACATCGGGCAATCTGGTAGTATCGATCCATACCCGATACCATCAACAGCTGCTTAAACAATTGGGGGGATTGGGGCAGAGCGTACCACTGACCCGGATTAACACGGGAGGGGACAAGATAGTCTCTAGCACCTTCGGGAGTGGAACGAGTTAGTACTGGGGTTTCCACTTCCATGAAACCTTGTTCATCTTCCAGGTAACGGCGAATTCCTCTAATCACTTGATGGCGCAGTTGCAGGTTTTTGCTCATGCGATCGCGTCTTAAGTCCAAATACCGATATTTCAGCCGTAAGTCTTCTCGCACTGACTCAGTATCAGCACTGGACACCTGAAATGGCAACTGCTTACGCACTTTATTGAGCAGTTCAATGTAGAGAGCGTAAATTTCTACCTCGCCAGTAGGCAATTTGGGATTAAGGGACTCGTCAGGACGCTTAGTAACTCGTCCGGTAACCTTCACTACATATTCATTGCGCAGGTGATCGGCATCTTGATAGGAATCGGGGGTACGCTCAGGGTCACTAACAATTTGGACAACACCACGAATATCCCGTAGGTCCAAGAAGATCACACCTCCATGGTCGCGACGTCTGGACACCCAGCCGCAGAGGGTAACAGTTTCACCAATGTGCTGGCTTCGGAGTTGACCACAATAATGAGTTCGCATAGTCTTTGTCTATAATACTGGTTGAATTAATTTACTTATCAGGCTAAACCCTGGCGCGTTATGGTCTTAGATTCTCACCCTCACGGATGATATTTCCTGTTTTACAGGCACTTTACTAGGATTAAAATCCCCCGCCAGTAAGCCGACCCAGGCAATTTCAGCCACCACAAAGTCTGAATTATAGCTCATTTGACCCGAGTCTAGGCCATAGTCTGACACTAGGCTTCCTGATATGGGGGAAAAGGTTTCATAGGTTCTGTGTACCTTTGGGCTATAGTTCCTGATATCCTAACCCAAGCCAGATCTCCGACGAATTTACTGCAACGACCGAGTATGGCAACTAGACCTTGATAATTGGCTAGACTTTCCCTATCACTCTATTTTCCACAAACTCGATTGAGCAGTAACGTTTTGATGAGGAATGGATAACCATGACCATTAATACCGCCAAGCTGGAGACCATTATCCAAAATTTTGTCACCAGCACCAGTGAGGTTCAAGGAGCTGCTTTAGTTTCTCCTG